>CACWWM010000176.1 GCA_902764565.1 uncultured Eubacteriales bacterium | reverse complement strand
CCGCAGGAGCAGGGTCCAGGGAGATCATCTCCCTGGTCGGGGTCTGGGGCGGACAGCCCCAGGGTTCTTATTTATTCTTAGCAAGCAGGTGATTGTCATGAATCAAATTACAGTTGTTTCCCTTGGCCCCGGCAGCCGGGATTATTTAACGCTGGGCACGATCCATGCCATCAAAAGCGCGGAAAAAGTGATTTTGCGCACATGTTTGCGCTGCGACGCGGCGGATTATCTGCGGGAAATCGGGGTACAATTTGAAACGCTGGATTTTCTGCATGAGGCATGCGAGGATTTCGAGGAACTGAAGGAGCGCGCCGCGGCGTATCTGCTGGAAGCGGCGAAGGAGCAGACGGTATGCTACGCGGTGTTCGACGCGTCCGCCGACGAAACGGTGGCCGCCCTGCGTAAGCAGGCGGAGGTGACCGTGCTGCCCGGCGTACCCCTGTCCGCCCCGTTCCTGGCTGCCGCCCCGGCCCAGGAAACCATCGAAATCCAGACGGCCAGCAGCCTGAAAATCACCGCCATTCAGAATCCGCTGCTGATTCTGGAATGTGATTCCAAAATCCTCATGGGCGACTGCAAGCTGCAGCTGCTGGACTGGTACGGCCCGGATCAGCCAGTGCTGTTTTTCCCGCCGTCCGACGCGCCCATCCGCAGGTATGTGGAAATCCCCCTTGCCGACCTGGACCGGCAGAAGAAGTACGACCATACCTGCGCCGCCCTGCTGCCGCCCGTGGAACTGACCAGCCGGGAGCGCTTCGATTTTTACGATCTGGTGCGGGTCATGGCCATTTTGCGGGGCGAAAACGGCTGCCCCTGGGATAAGGAGCAGACCCACGAATCCCTGCGCAAGTACCTGATCGAGGAAGCCTACGAAACCGCCGCCGCCGTGGCCGAGGGCGATTGGGATCACGTGGCCGACGAATTGGGCGACGTGCTGCTGCAGGTGGTCTTCCAGGCCAACATCGGCCGCCAGTACGGCACCTTCGAGCTGTCCGACGTGACCACCCACATCTGCCGCAAGATGATCGCCCGGCACCGCCACATTTTCGGCAGCGACCATTGCGAAACCGCCGACGACGTGCTGAAAAACTGGGAGAAGATCAAGAAAGAGGAACGGGGCTTCAAAACCCAAACCGAAGTGCTGCTGGGCGTGTCCCCCGGCCTGCCGCCCCTCATGCGCGCCGCCAAGGTGCAGAAAAAGGCCCAGGACGTAGGTTTCTCACATCCCGACGCCAAAAGCGCCCTGGAAAAGGTGTACGAGGAAGCCGACGAAGTGCGCGCGGAGCTGGACAATCCCGCCGGCGATCTGGAAGAAGAGCTGGGCGATTTGTTCTTCGCCTGCGTCAACGCCGCCCGTTTGGCGGGCGTCGACGCAGGGGAAGCGCTGGAAAAAGCCACAAAAAAGTTCATAAATCGCTTTTCTGTCATGGAAACCGCGATTTTCCAGGCAGGAAAACGCTTTCAGGACTTGACAATATCAGAAATGGATGTATACTGGAATTGTAGCAAAAGCCGCCCGCAGGCGCAGCGCCGCGGGTGAACACAAACTATGCAATGGAGGGTTTATTCATGAACAAGTCCGAACTGATCGTTGCCCTGGCTCAGAAGGCCGAGCTGTCCAAGAAGGATGCTGAAAAAGCGCTGGGCGCTTTTGTGGAAGTCGTTTCCGAAACCCTGAAGGCTGGCGACAAGGTTCAGCTGGTTGGCTTTGGCACCTTTGAGAGCAAAGTCCGCCCCGCCCGCACCGCCCGCAACCCCCGCACCGGCGAAGAAATCAAAATCGACGCCAGCAAGACCGCCGCTTTCAAGGTTGGCAAGGCCCTGAAGGACAGCCTGAACTAATTTCCAAAGCCTATGAGCCGTGCCTTCTGGCGCGGCTTTTCTTTTAGGGAAAGGAGAATCCTTTTTGCGTCTGGATAAATATTTGAAGGTTTCCCGCATCATCAAGCGCCGCACCGTGGCCAAGGAAGCCTGCGACGGCGGCCGCGTCACCGTCAACGGCAAGGTCGCCAAGGCCGGGGCAGAAGTCAAGGAAGGCGACGTGATGGAAATTCGCTTCGGCAACCGGGTGGGCCGCTATGAGATCACCGACGTGAAAGAAGTAGTGCGCAAGGAAAACGCCGCCGAAATGTACCGGGTGCTGGAAGAAAGCCCCGAAATCGCCGCGGAACGGGGATAAGAAAGGCCGCTGGAGTTTCCAGCGGCCATGCACGCATTATTTTGTTTTCATGATCTTCACCAGCGGCTTAGCGATCAGGAACGCCAGCAGCAGGCAGATCAGGGTGTCCGGCACCAGATACGCGCCGTTATAAACGATGGAGTACAGCAGCGGGGAGCTGAACTGCATGGTGCCGATGGTCAGTTCCTCCACCGGCGTATCAGCCACCCACATAAGCCCCGCCAGGATGGCGCACACGGCCCGGCCCAGCGCCGCCACGGGAATGGAAATATACAGCCAGCTGTCCTTCTTATTATGCGCGATGCCCGCCAGGCCCAGCGCCGCGAACGCCAGCAGATAATCCAGCAGGAACTGCCACACGTTCAGCCACCAGCCGCCCTGCAAATATTGGAGCAGGCCGTAAGCCAGACCCGCTACCAGGCCGGGCCCCACGCCGAAGCTGACGGAAAACAGCATCAGCGGCAGCATGCTGCCGGGGGTCACGCTGCCGCCCGTGGGCATGCGGTACAGCCGCACGCAGCTGAGCACGAACGACAGGGCGATAGCCAGCGCGCCGAAGGCGATCATTTTCGCCGTCCACTTCTTTTTGGACAGGCTCACCGCCAGCACCACCAGGCCCAGGGCCACCACAACGCCCAGGGCGATCCAGGTGACGCCCGAAACCTTGCCGAACTTGGAAAACGCGTCGTTGAACCATTCAGACATAAAACCTTCCTCCTTTTGTGTTCCGCATGTAAATGAAAAACCCACACGCCTGCGCATGTGGGAAACGAACGATTCGCGGGCCGCATTGCCCGCTCGCCGCTTCCCTACGGTAGGATGACCTACACAGGTTCCAAGGGTTCTCTCTCAGCCGCCTTTCGCGGCGCCCCCAGCGGATGTACCCGTTTATTATAGCACGATCCTACTTTATGTCAAGGAGAATACAGATATGGAACATCATTTTTTCGCCTACATCAACCGTATGAAATTTATTCAGCGCTGGGGCCTCATGCGCAATACCCTGCCGGAAAACGACATGGAGCACGCCCTGCAAACCGCCATGATCGCCCACGCCATCGCCGTCATGGGCAACACCCGCTATGACCGCGAATACAACGCCGAATACATCATGGCCCTTGCCATGTACCACGACGCCAGCGAGGTCATCACCGGCGATCTGCCCACCCCCATCAAGCACCACAACCCCGCCATCAAAACGGAGTACAATAAGTTGGAGGACATCGCCGCCCAAAAGCTGCTTTCCATGCTGCCCCCCGATCTGCGGGATTACTACACGCCCCTTATCGCCCACGACGAAACCGCCGAAGCCTGGAAAATCGTCAAAGCGGCCGACCGCATCTGCGCCTACATCAAATGCTTGGAGGAGCGCAAAAGCGGCAACCAGGAATTTGAATCCGCCCGCAAGTCCGTAAAAAAATCCTTGGATCAAATCGACCTGCCCGAAGTGCAGGATTTCATCAGCCAGTGCGTGCCCGGCTTCGCCATGACCCTGGACGAGATTTCGGAGGAGTAACGAGGGGAATATTTTTCTGGGGGAAACCGCTCTTTGTAGCCAAAGAGCGGTTTCCCCCAGACCCCCATCCGAGAAAGCTATCGTGGATGCTTCTTCCTTCCTCTATCCAACAATTTCCCACTGGAGCAAAGAAATATGGCACAGTGCTTTGGTATCGTCATTTGCGGTTTGAACGGCTGCGGCAAATCTACCCTGACGCGAATTTTAGCCCGGCAGTTGGGTTATCTGCGCATGGACGTTGAGGATTATTACTTCCGGGATGCCGCCATTCCCTACACTTCCAGCCGCGCCAAGGAGGAAGTGCGGGCCTTGATGCTTGCCGACATCCGGCGCTGTCCCCGCTTCGTGCTGGCCTCCGTCCGCCCCGATTGGGGAAAAGAAATCAATGATGCTTATGCTCTTGCCGTGGTGCTGTCCGCGTCGAAAGAAACCCGCATGCGGCGCATTGAAGACCGGGAAATCGATAAATTTGGCAGCCGCGTGCTCCCGGGCGGGGATATGTACGCCCAGCAGCAGCGCTTCCGCGCCATGGCAGCGGACCGCACGGAGGATATGGTGGAGGAGAGTCTTCCGCGCCTTTCCTGTCCTATTTTGCGGCTGAACGCGGAAAACTCTGTGGAAGAAAACATCCAAGCGATCAAAAACACATATGAAAAGGTGATTGCTATGCAGGAAACCACCGTTTTGACCATCCAGGTCCGCTATCACGCGGACATCCCGCCCCTGGAAAAGCTGCCCCAGGGGGATTGGATCGATCTGCGCGCGGCGGAGACCGTGGACATGAAAGCCGGGGAATACCGGCTCATTTCCTTAGGCGTGTCCATGAAGCTGCCCGCCGGGTATGAAGCCCACGTGGCCCCCCGCAGCTCCACCTTCAAAAAGTGGGGCATCCTGATGACCAACAGCGTGGGCGTCATCGACGAAAGCTACTGCGGGGACAACGATCTTTGGTACTTTTCCGCCGTCGCCCTGCGGGACACCCACATCGGCCAGGGCGACCGCATCTGTCAATTCCGCCTCATGAAAAAAATGCCGGAAGTGTGCCTTGAAACAGTGAAAATTCTGTCCGCGCCGGATCGGGGCGGCATCGGCTCCACAGGAGAAAGATAAATGAGTCGTCCGTACATTCCCGAAAGCATCCGGCGTCTGGTTCAAGGTCAGACCTATACCCTGGACGGCACGGGCATGTCCGGCTCCCAGGTGCTTTTGTTTCCCGAGCTGGTGCTGAAAATCAGCAAGCCCAGCGCACTCACCCCCGGCATGGTGCGGGTGATGCAATGGCTGGACGGCAGGCTCCCCGCGCCCCGGGTGGTTCATTTTGAAACGGACGGGGAAAAGGAATACCTGCTCATGACCCGCATCCCCGGCAAAATGGCCTGCGATCAGGCGTATCTGGCACAGCCGGAGCTGCTGTTATCGCTGCTTGCGGAAGCGCTGCATATGCTCTGGCAGGTGGATTGGACGG
>CACWWM010000175.1 GCA_902764565.1 uncultured Eubacteriales bacterium | reverse complement strand
CCCTCCTCCGTGCGCTTTGCCGAAATGATGGGCTACAATTTCGACCTGGCTCTGGGCGGCTGGACGGGCGACTATGATCCCACCTCCTACCCGAATCAGTTTGAAACCAACTACGAGCACAACCACGCCAAGTGGGTGAGCGAAGAACTGACCGGCCTGATTTCCAAACTGAACGACGAAGACGGCAACGACTTTGCCGCCCGGTGGGAGCATCTGCGTCAGGCCAACCAATATCTGATCGACAATGCGGTGGTGGTGCCGTTGGAGCAGGCCGTGAAGGGTTATCTGATCAATACCAGCCTGACCGGCTATATCACCCATCAGTTGGGCTACTCCGTGTTCGATCTGACCCGGGCCTCCTTTGCTGAATGATCCTGTAACGACTCGGGGCTTCCGGTGCTGCCTCCCTCGCCGGAAGCCCCTTTATTCTGTGAATGGGGGATAGCGTATGAAACGGTGGAGCAAATACATTGGAAAGCGCCTGTTTTACATGGCGCTGACATTGCTGATCATTGTCAGCGCCACCTTTTTCCTGATGAACGCCCTGCCAGGGACGCCTTACAACAATCAGGACCGGCTGACCGCGGCGCAGCTGGAAATGCTGAATAAAAAATACGGCTTTGACCAGCCGCTGTTTCAGCGATACCTGAATTATTTGGGCAGCATCCTCCATGGGGATTTCGGCATTTCCCTGCAATTCTCCGATCAGCCGGTGGCGACGCTGCTGCGGCAGCGCATAAGCCCCAGCGTTCAATTGGGCTTGCAGGCGGTACTGTTTGGCACGGTGGCAGGCGTGTTCTTAGGCGTGATCGCCGCCATGCACCAGAACCGTTTTCTGGACGTATTCTGTTCTCTGTTTGCCATCACAGGCCGTTCGGTGCCCAATTTCGTGGTGGCTGTGCTGCTGCAGTACCTGTTCGCCGTCACGCTGAAATGGCTGCCCATCGGTCTGTGGGACGAGGGCTTCCGATCCACCATCCTGCCCACTTTGGCCCTGTCCATTTCGCCCATGGCGGAAAGCTGCCGCTTTATCCGCACGGAAATGGTGGAAGTGCTCTCCTCCGATTACATCGAATTGGCGCGGGCAAAAGGCATGAGCGAAATCCGCATCGCGTTCTCCCACGGCCTGAGAAACGCGCTGATCCCGCTGATCACGGTGCTGGGTCCCATGACGGTTTCGCTCATGACGGGCTCATTGGTGGTTGAAAACATCTTTGCCGTTCCGGGCATTGGAGAACAATTCACCAAATCGATTTTAAGCAACGATTACTATACCATCATGGCTGTGACGATCCTGTTTTCCACGCTGCTGGTAACGGTGATCTTCCTGACGGATATTCTCTATCAGGTGATCGACCCGCGGGTGCGCATCGAGGGGGCGAATTGAATGCAGGCGGATGAACAAATCAGGAAGTATGCATCATTAGTTCCGGACAGTGCCTTTGTGCCTTACGTATCCAGCCGCCAGGAAGCGGAGCCTGAATTGCCCCGCGCCTTATCATTCCTGGAAGACAGCTGGCGGAAGCTGCGGAAAAACAAGGCGGCTGTTGTCACCATGGCGCTGCTTTTGATCATTACGGCGCTGGCGTTCCTGGCCCCGAAGATTTCCCCCTTTGACCCCAATGAACAGCATTTGTCCTGGAAGAACCTGCCGCCCAAGTGGCCCGGCGTTCAAATAGACGGCCTCAACGGTACCGCGGACGGCGTGTGGACAGCTATGAGCTGGCAAAGGTTCCGCAGGAGCAATATTTTCTGTTCGGAACGGATGAATTTGGACGCGATCTGCTCTCCCGTTGTCTTTGGGGCACGCGGATCTCGCTGATCATCGCTTTTGTTGCCGCCGCGCTGGATTTGACCATCGGGATCACCTACGGCCTGTTTTCAGGTATGAAGGGCGGACGGGCAGACACGGTCATGCAGCGAATCCTGGAAATCCTCTCCGGTATCCCTTCACTGGTACTGGTGGTGCTGATGCTGTTGATTTTTGAGCCGGGCATCACCTCCATCATCCTGGCTATGACCATATCCTCCTGGATTCCCATGGCCCAGGTGGTGCGGGCAGAGACGCTGAAAATCAAGCAAATGGAATATGTGCAGGCTGCCACGGCTCTTGGCGCATCGCCTGTTCGGATCGCGCTTTCCCACGTATTGCCCAATATCAGCGGCATCGTGATCGTGCGCGCCATGTTCTCCATTCCCTCCGCCATCTTCTTTGAAACGTTCCTGTCTTTCTTAGGCGTAGGCATGCGCATTCCCAACGCTTCCATCGGCACGCTGCTGAACGGCGGATATAAGGTGTTCAAGCTCTACCCTTATCAAATGTTCATTCCAGCCCTGATCCTGTGCGTGATCATGCTGTCCTTTAACCTGTTCGCGGATGGACTGCGGGATGTGTTTGATCCCAAGATGAAGGAGTGATAGGATGCCGGAAGCGATTTTACAGGTGAAGCATCTGTCTGTTTCCTTCGACACTTACGCGGGGAGGGTACAGGCAGTACGCGATATTTCCTTTGATCTTTTCAAGGGTGAAACGCTGGCATTGGTCGGCGAAAGCGGGTGTGGAAAATCCGTTACCTGCCGGACGATCATGCGCTTGCTGGTCGGGAACGCGAGAATCGAGAGCGGAGAAATTTTTTTTAACGGCGTCGATTTGCTCACACAGAGCAGCCGTTCCATGCGGGACATCCGGGGCGGAAAAATCGCCATGATTTTTCAGGATCCCATGACCAGCCTGGACCCCACCATGAAAATCGGCCGCCAGATCGCGGAAACGGTGCGGCTGCACAAGCCCGTCACCCGGAAAGCGGCCAAGCAGCGGGCGCTGGAATTGCTGACGCTTGTGGGCATCGAGGACGCGGAAAAGCGTTATCACCAATATCCCCATGAATTTTCCGGAGGACAGCGGCAGCGCATCGTGATCGCTGTCGCCCTGGCGGCAGACCCGCAGATACTGATTGCGGACGAACCCACCACCGCCCTGGATGTGACGATGCAGGCCCAAATTCTGGACTTGATGAAGGATATTCAAAAGAAAACGGATGCCTCTGTGATCTTTATCACCCACGATTTAGGCGTAGTTGCCAACGTGGCGGATCGGGTTGCGGTCATGTACGCAGGCCGGATCATTGAAATCGGTACGGCGGACGAAGTGTTCTACGACCCAAGGCATCCCTATACCTGGGGGCTGCTGGCCTCCATGCCCACACTTACGACGGGGGATGAAACGCTTTACGCCATTCCCGGCACGCCGCCAACGCTGATCGATCCGCCGCCCGGCGACGCTTTCGCGCCGCGCAACCCCTGGGCATTGGAAGCGGACCGCGTCGCGGAACCTCCTCTGTTTCCCGTCAGCGCCACGCACTTTGCGGCGACGTGGCTGCTGGATGAGCGGGCCCCCGTTCTTGCTCCGCCTGAAAACATCGCCGCCCGTTCCAGGGCATTCCAGGAAAAGCAATCGCAAAGGAGCGCGTCCTTATGAGCGAACAAGCGCTGGTCAGCGTCAGCCATCTCACCCACGAATACCCCGGAAGCCAGGGAAAGAGAGCCGTAAACGACGTCAGCTTTTTCATCCAGGCAGGAGAAACCTTCGGCCTGGTGGGTGAAAGCGGCTGTGGAAAAACGACAACCGGACGCATGCTGGTGCGCCTGCTGGATATTACGGGCGGCAGCGTGACCTTCGACGGTCACGATATTACGAAACTGCAAGGCAAGGAGCTGCTGAACTACCGGCGGCAGGCGCAGATCATTTTCCAGGATCCCTACGCTTCCCTCGATCCCCGAAAAAAGGTGCGGGATATCATCGCGGAGGGGATCGACATCCATCATTTGGCGAAAGACAGGCAGGAAAGGGATGAACAGGTGTCTCGCCTCATGGCTTCGGTTGGTCTGCGTCCGGAACATCTGACCCGCTATCCCCATGAGTTTTCAGGGGGCCAGCGGCAGCGCATCGGCATTGCCCGGGCGCTGGCCACGCAGCCCCGGTTCATTGTGTGCGACGAGCCGATTTCCGCGCTGGACGTGAGCATTCAGGCCCAGGTGGTCAATTTGCTCCGGGAAGAACAGCGAAAACGAAACCTGACCTATCTTTTTATCGCCCACGATTTGAGCATGGTCAAGTATATTTCAGACCGTATCGCCGTCATGTACCGGGGCCGCATTGTGGAAACCGGCCCTGCCCAGGCCGTATACGACAATCCGCTGCATCCTTATACCCAAAGCCTGATTTCCGCCGTTCCTCTGCCTGACCCGGAAACAGAGCGCACACGCCGCCGCATCCCCTTTCAGGCGAATGAGAAGGATTTGACCGGAGATTTGACCGAAGCGGAAAAGGATCATTTTGTGTTGAAATCGTAAGGAGGCAGGTTATGCAGATCAGAGAGAAGATTGCCGCTTATGTGGAAAAACAAGACCCCGTCTACCGCCGGATCGCCCTGGATATTCACGAACATCCGGAAGTCAGCAATTACGAGTTCTTTGCCTGCGAGCGATTGAGCAATCAATTGAAGGAGGAAGGTTTCCGGGTCACGGTAGACGTAGCAGGCCATCGCACAGGCTTTATCGGTACATATACGGCGCAAAAGCCCGGGCCCGTTCTTGTTTTTCTTGCGGAATATGACGCCCTGGCAGGATTGGGCCACGGCTGCGGGCATAATCTGTTTGGTGCTACGTCGCTGCTGGCTGCCGCCGCGCTGAAACAGGTGATTGACGAAACAGGCGGCGAGGTTCGCGTGTACGGCACCCCCGGCGAGGAAGGCGGAGAAAACGGAAGCGCCAAGGGCAGCTTCGTTCGGGAAGGGCTTTTTACGGATGTTGACGCCGCCCTGTGCGTTCATCCGGGCGACAGGCACGAGGCGTCCAGCAAAAATATCGCCTGCCTGCCCGTGGACATCGAATTTTGGGGAAAGCCTGCCCATGCGGCTGCGGCCCCGGAGCAGGGTGTCAACGCCCTGGACGCGCTAATACTGACTTATAATGGCATCAATGCTCTGCGTCAGCATGTGACCTCGGATGTACGCATTCACGGAATCATTACGCATGGTGGAGACGCGCCGAATATCGTTCCCGAATATGCCGCCGCAAAATTCTATTTCCGGGCAGCTACGGTGCCAAAGCTGGAAGCGCTGTATCATCGGATCGAAAAGATCGTGGAAGGCGCGGCGCTGATGACCGGAGCTAAGGGCAGGTTGCAGTCCTGTCAAAATCGTATCGACAACATGGTGCCCACGCCTTCCTTTGACGCGGTATACGGAAGGGAGCTTTCGTTGTTGGGAGAAACCCTGCTGCCGCCGGACGAGAGCTGCGGTATCGGCTCCAGCGACGTGGGCAATGTGTCGCAGGTGATCCCGACGATTCAGCCCACGATCCGCATTATCGATCATTCAACGCCGTGGCATTCGGAGGAATCCAAAGCCGCAGCAAGGTCTGAAAAGGGCTTGGCGTCAATTGCGTTAGGCGCAAAGGCTTTGGCGCTGACAGCATTGGATTTGATCGAAGACTCCGCGCTGCTTCGGCAGATCAAAGCGGATCACGCGAAAGCAATTATGGAACAGAAAAATAACGGTTAAAATTGTTTGCCCTGATGCAAATACACAAAAAGAGCAGGAATATTCTTCCCTTTTGGGGCTATTCGCATATAATGGATATACAGTCGCAGGCTGTGTAGCCAGTGGATCATCGCTGCCCGGCCTGTTTATCCGGAGGATCAAGTGGACTGGATCTTTATTGCTTCCCATGTAGGGGATTATGTTGGCGGCGCGTGGGTGACGCTGCGGTTCGGGCTGTATGGTGTACTGTGCTCCTTGGCGCTGGGGATGCTTTGCTGCCTGGCGCGTTATTTTCGTGTGCCCGTTCTTCGGCAGATCGCGGTAGGGTATATCGAATTGGCCCGGAACACGCCGCTGTTGGTGCAGCTCTTTTTTCTGTATGCCGGTCTGCCACGGGTGGGCATCCGTTTCAGCGCGGAAGCCTGCGCCGTGATCGGGCTGACCTTCCTGGGCGGCGCGTATATGGCGGAGGCGTTCCGCAGCGGCCTGGAGGCAGTGGACAAAGCGCAGGTGGAGGCCGGGGCATGCATCGGCCTGACCCGGAGGCAGAATATCCGCTACGTGATCTTTCCCCAGGCCCTGGCCACGGCTGTGCCCGCCCTGTTTGCCAACGTGATTTTCCTCATCAAAGAAACCAGCGTGTTTTCCGTGCTGGCTATGATGGACTTAATGAACGTGGCGGATACCCTGCGCACCAGCGGCGGGCGCACGGTAGAGGTGCTGTTCATGCTGGTGGCGGCCTATTTGATTATTCTGCTGCCCGTGTCCGTGATTGCGACGATGGTGGAAAGGAGGCTCCGCTATGCAGGATTTGGGGATCAGCATTCTGTTTAAGGGAATCAATTTCCAGCGGCTCATGGGCGGCCTGTGGGTTACGCTGCGTCTGGCTCTCATCACCATTGGGCTTTCCTGCCTGTTCGGGCTGCTGTTCGGTGTGCTGATGCTGTCCAAAAAGCGGGTAGCAAAAGTCTTCTGCCGGGTGTGGCTGGAGATCGTGCGATTCATGCCCCAGCTGGTGCTGCTGTATCTGGTATATTTCGGCTTTGCCCGTTTATTCGGCTGGGATCTGGACGGGGAAACCAGCGCCGTGATGGTGTTTACCTTCTGGGGTACGGCAGAAATGGGCGATCTGATCCGCGGGGCCCTCACCTCCATTCCCTTGCATCAAACGGAGTCAGCGGCGGCGCTTGGCCTAAAAAAAGGGCAGGTCTACCTGTACGTCCTGATCCCGCAAACCCTGCGCCGGTACGTCCTGATCCCGCAAACCCTGCGCCGCCTGCTGCCCCAGGCCATCAACCTGTCCACCCGCATCATCAAAACCACGGCGCTGGTGAAAATGATCAATGTGACGGAGGTTCTCAAGGTGGGCCAGCAGATCATCGGCCAGTTTTACCGGCAGCCCGACGCGGCGTTCTGGGTGTATTTTGTGATTTTCCTGCTTTATTTCCTGGTGTGCTGGCCGTTCTCATTGCTTGCAAAACAGCTTGAAAAACGCTGGGCGTGAAAGGAGAAGTGACAAACATGGCGGATACGATCCTTCGGGTCAACGGTATTCACAAGTCCTTTGACGGTACTGGCGTGCTGCGGGGCGTTTCGCTGGAAATCCGGGAGGGCGAAGTGGTGGTGATCGTGGGCCCCAGCGGGTGCGGGAAAAGCACCCTGCTTCGCTGCATCAACGGCCTGGAAACCATCGACAAGGGGGAAATATATCTGCGGGACGAAAAAATTTCCGGCCGCACCAAGGATTTGCACCTGGTGCGCCAGAAAATCGGCATGGTATTTCAAAGCTACGATCTGTTCCCTCACATGAAGGTGATGGACAACCTGCTGCTGGGCCCCACCAAAGCCTTGGGAAAACAGAAGCAGGAAATGGAACGGGAAGCGCTATCCATGCTGGAACGAGTGGGTCTCAAGGAAAAAGCCCATGTCTTTCCCCGCACCCTGTCCGGCGGACAGAAGCAGCGCGTCGCGCTGGTACGGGCCATGCTGATGCACCCGGAGATCCTGCTGTTGGACGAAATCACAGCGGCCCTGGATCCGGAAATGGTCAGCGAAGTGCTGAACGTGGTGATCGACCTGGCCCGCGGCGGCATGACCATGGCCATCGTCACTCATGAAATGCGCTTTGCCGAGGCAGTAGCGGATCGGGTGCTGTTCCTGGAAGAAGGCGTCGTACTGGAAGAAGGAACGCCGGAAAAGTTTTTCCATGCCCCCACCACAGAAAGGGCGCGGCGTTTCCTGCAAAGCTTTACCTATGCTTCCAAACGGGATAAAGCCGAAGTACAGCCAAAAAACAATTTGGAGGATTGACAATCCAGGAGGTTTGTCATATAATCCATATAACCCATTAAATTAGTGGGTAATTCGTCAGAGACGACCTGACCGAGAAAGGAGACGGAACACATGAAGCGGCAGATGATGATGTGTTGTTGTATGTGCGGCTCTTTGCGTCCGTCTCGCCGGGAGCTCTGTTTGCGGTGATTCCGTATCGGAGCAATAATCGCTTTCCCAAGAGCCGGACAAAATGCGTCCGGCTCTTTTCATTTACGCGGAAAGGAAGATCGAAGATGTTTCACATAAGCCGTGCCACAGACCGATGTTTCTCCATCTAAGAAAACAGGAAACAGAATTCCCTAAATGAATGATTGATGAAAAATGAAAGGAAGGTATTTCTCCATGAAGAAGCTGAACAAGTTTTTTGCCCTGACCCTGGCCCTGGCCCTCGTTTTCTCCCTGACCGTAACCGCCTCCGCGGAAGGCTTTCGCACCCTGGACGAAATCAAAGCCAGCGGCAAGCTGGTGATCGGCCTGTTCTCCGACAAGAAACCCTTCGGCTATATCGACGAATACGGCGAATATCAGGGCTATGACGTGTATCTGGCTAAGCGGCTGGCGGAAGACCTGGGCGTGGAGTTGGAAGCTGTTTCCCTGGACGCGCCGAACCGCATTGAATTCCTACAGTCCTTCAAGGTGGACATCGTGCTGGCCAACTTCACCTATACCGCTGAGCGCGCCACTCAGGTGGACTTTGCCCTGCCCTACATGAAGGTGGCGCTGGGCGTGGTCAGTCCCGACAGCGCCCTGATTACCGCCCCGGAACAGCTGAACGGCAAGACCCTGATCGTTTCCAAGGGCACCACCGCCGAAACCTTCTTCGAGCAGAATTATCCCGAAGTGAAGCTGGCCAAGTACGACAGCTATACCGAGGCCTATATCGCCCTGCTGGACGGCCGCGGAGACGCCCTGTCCACCGACAACACGGAGGTGCTGGCCTGGGCGATTGAGAACCCCGGCTTCACGGTGGGCATCGAGTCCCTGGGCAGCCTGGACACCATCAATCCCGCCGTATCCCAGGGCAACGAAACGCTGCTTGCCTGGATCAACGAGGAAATCGGAAAGCTGGGCCAAGAAAACTTCTTCCATGCCGACTATGAAGCCACCCTGCGCGAAACCTACGGCGAAAATGCCGACGCGGACAGCCTGGTGGTGGAAGGCGGCGTGATCTGACAGACGCTTCCGGGCTGCATCGCGGCATCGGTGCAGCCCGTAGGATGGTGCTG
>CACWWM010000174.1 GCA_902764565.1 uncultured Eubacteriales bacterium | reverse complement strand
GCGCTCATTTCCATCATCATTTCGGCGGCGCTTTTGCCCGGCGTGGACGCGGACACGGAAAATTTGTCGGAAGCCGTAAGGGACGCTTTGGCCCCTGTGACCCGGCAGGAGGAAGCCCTGACTGGGGAAAACTCCGATTCCGCCCTGGAAACCCGGCACATGAACAGCCGTTCCCTGCTGACCGGGGAGGAGAAGGCGGAAGCGAGGAAAGAATACCGGCTTATCACCGTGGAGGAGCAGCAGATTTCACAGCCCCATTGGATCGACTATCTGAAAATTGCGCTTCTCCTGCTGCTGTCCGCCCTGGTGGTGGTGCTGCCCTTCCTGCCGTTTGCGTATGGAAACGCCCGCCGGAAAAAAGCCCGGGAAGCGCGGCGGCTGTTCCAATCGGAAAATCCGGGGGAAGCCCTCTGCGCCATGTTCCGTCACGCGGCAAAGTATCTGGAAAACGGGGGCTTCGGCGGGGGAAACCTGCCCTATCGCCAGTGGCCGGAGAGCTGGAACGACCGCTTGCCCGAAGCATATCAAAAGCAGTACGCCGCCTGTGCCGCGCTGTTTGAGGAAGCGGCGTACAGCGACCATGCCGCGACGGAAGAACAGAAGGAACAAACGCGCCTGTTTCTTTCGGAAACGGAACGGATTTTCTTTGACGAAGCGGACTGGAAGGAAAAGCTGCGGCTGAGGTACGGAAAATGCCTGCACGAATGAAAATAATTCTGCTGCTTCTTTTGCTTTGCCTGGCGCTCACGGGCTGCCGGGCGCGGATCATCCAATCGGCCCTCCCGGACGCTGAAAGGATCGAATCCGCCGGGGAAGCCCCGGGAAGCGGACAGACGGAAGCGGATTCAGGCGAAAACCCGGATCGCACCACGGAAAACCCCGAAGCCAGGCAAAAAGAATTTGACGAAAACGCCGCCGTGGAAATCGTGGCGGGCACGGACCGCACCCTGCACGGCCCCGGGGAGGGGGACGGAGCTTATACCGCCGTCGTATCCGGCCAGCCCGCCGCCCGGCTGAACGCCGACGCGGATGAATCTGCCCGGCAGACCGTTTCCGCCCCGGAATCGGAGCGCATGGGCACGGCAGAGGACGCGGAAATGGCCGACAGCGCTTTCCGGTATTATTCGGTGCTGCTGAAAGAACGCTCCGAATCCCTGTATGCCTGCAAGAAGCTGAACTTATATTTTGAAACCGCCGACGACCATGTGACGGTTTTTAAAACCTCCGACGAGCACCAATTGATTCTGGACGCGGGAGCCTACGACGTATCCGCCCGGCTGCTTCAAGAAAACCTGAAGGTGGACGACGGCTGGGTGTGCCGGAAAAATCCGGAAATCGTGGTGAAAATCGTGTCCAGGAACATCCTGGGCGGCGGCGTGCTGAGCGCGGCCCCGGCAGCCGCGGCGCTGCAAGCGCTTATCAATCGGCCCGGCTGGCAGGAAATCGAAGCCGTAAAAAACCAAAGGGCGCTGCTGCTTTCTCAGGATATGCTGGAAGCGCCCCATCTGCGCCTGGCCGCCGGACTGGTGATCGCCAAAACGGCCAATCCCGAAGCCTACGCGGACGTGAATTTGGATCAGGCCCTGAGCGCCCTGACCGTGGAAGCCACGGGCGCCGCGGGGGAAGGGCTGTATTATCTCCGTTTATCGGAAATATGAATATTGCCTGAAAGGAAAAAGATCATGAAAACAAAAAACGGGCTTTCTTCCCGTCAAATCCGGAAAATGACCTATGCCGCCCTGTACCTGGGCATCGCCCTGGTGCTGCCCTTTGTGACGGGCCAAATCCCCGAAATCGGGAAAATGCTTTCTCCCATGCACATTCCCGTGCTGCTGTGCGGCTTTCTGTGCGGCTGGCCCTGGGGGCTGGCGGTGGGCTTTATCGCGCCGCCCCTGCGCTCCGTGCTGTTCGGCATGCCCGCCCTGTTTCCCTCCGCCGTGGCCATGGCCTTTGAATTGGCCGCTTACGGCGCGGTTTCCGGCATACTGTACAAAGCGCTGCCGAAAATGAAGGGCAAGGTTTATCTCGTTCTGCTGATCGCCATGGTCGCGGGCCGCCTGGTATGGGGCGGGGCGCAGTTTATTCTGTCCGGCCTGGCCCACAGCGAATTCAGCGCAGCCGCCTTCCTGGCCGGGGCGGTCACCAACGCCGTTCCCGGCATCGTGCTGCATATCGCCCTGATCCCCGTGGTGGTCATGGCTATGGAACGGGCCGGACTTTCGCTGAACGAGTGAACGCAAAATAAAAGAGAACAGAGTACAAAAAAGAGTGCAGAGTACAGAGTGCAGATTTATCTGGTTGATAGAATCGGTATCAGTTTTTATCGACTATATAATCTGTACTCTGAACTCTGTACTCTGTTAATAGTCCTTTGGTTTCGGTTTAAAGCACACCGCCGCGAGGAACCCGAAGAACACGGCGGCGGCGATGCCCCCGGCGGCGGCAGTCACGCCCCCGGTGAACGCCCCCAGCAGGCCCGTTTCCTGCACGGCGGAGATGGCCCCCTGGGCCAGCAGGTGCCCAAAGCCCGTCAGGGGCACAGTGGCCCCGGCGGCGGCGAAGCGCACCAGGGGCGCGTACAGGCCCAGGGCGCTTAAAATCACCCCGGCGGTGACGTACAGCACCAGAATGCGGGCGGGGGTCAGCTTGGTTTTTAAAATCAGCGTTTCGCCCAGGACGCACAAAAGTCCGCCTACGATAAACACTTTCAGGTACAGCAGCATCAGTCTTCCCCTCCTTCCAGCGCCACCGCGTGGGCCACGCCGGGAATGGTTTCGCCCTGCTGGCTGGTGGTGGGGCTGAGCAGCGCGCCGGTAGCCATAAAGAGCACCCGCCGCCATTCGCCCTTTTGTAATTTGGGCAGGATGGCGGCGCTTAATATGGACGCGGAGCAGCCGCATCCGCTGCCTCCGGCATGCACGTCGTCATCTTGATGGAAAATACTCAGGCCGCAGTCCATGTACTGGCCTTCCGGGATGGGATAGCCCCGTTCCGCCATGAGCGCATGCAGGAGATCCGCGCCCACCCGGCCCAAATCGCCGGTGATCACCCGGTCGTAATCCCCGGGCTTCCGTCCCGTATCCAGAAAATGCCGGGTCAGTGTATCGGCGGCGGCGGGGGCCATGGCCGCGCCCATGTTGTTCGCGTCCCGGATGCCCAGGTCTACCACCTGCCCCACGGTTGCATGGGTGATCCGGGCCAGGGCGGGGCCCTCGTCGGAAAGCAGGCACGCGCCCGCCCCCGTCACCGTCCATTGGGCGGCGGGGGTGCGCTGGTTGCCGTATTCCAGGGGGAAGCGGTACTGCCTTTCGGCAGTGCAGTAGTGGCTGCCCGCCGCGCAGAGCACGGGGGAGGCGTAGCCGCCGTCCACCAGCATGCCGCCCAAAATCAGGGATTCCGCCATGGTGGAGCAGGCCCCGTAAAGCCCTAAAAAAGGAATGGAAAGTTCCCGGGCGGCCAGCGACGCGGCCATGATCTGGTTCAGCAGATCGCCGCCCAGCAGGGCCTGCACCTGTTCCTTGGCCATGGCCGCTTTTTTCAGGCACCGTTCGCAGGCTTCCTGAAACATGGCGTGTTCCGCCTGTTCATAGCTCTCCTGGCCGAAAAGCGCGTCTTCCAATACCAGATCAAAGCCGTCCGCGTGCGGGCCCCGGCCTTCCTTGGGCCCCACCACGGCGGCGCTCTCCAGGATGCGGGGACGGTTGGGAAAAACGACGGTGTGATCGCCCGCGCGATGCAGCGGCATAGCGATTCCTCCTTCTTTACCAGCGGATAAAATAATACAGGATGCCCACGACCACCGACGCGCTGATGCCGTACACCAGCACCGGCCCGGCGATGGTGAACAGCCGCGCCCCGGTGCCCAGCACCCAGCCCTCCGGCTTAAATTCCATGGCGGGGGAGGTCATGGCGTTGGCAAAGCCCGTAATGGGCACCACCGTGCCCGCGCCCGCGTATCGGGCGATGCGGTCAAATACTCCGATGCCGGTGAGCAGGGCGGTCAAAAATACCAGCGTTACCGACGCGAAGCCGGAAGCGGAGGAAGCGGTCAGATGAAGCCACGCCGTGCCCGCGTCCGCCAGGGCCTGACCCAGCACGCAAATGCAGCCGCCCACCCAGAAAGCGCGCAGACACCCCTGCCCCCATTTGGATTTGGGGGTCAGCCGCGCCACCAGATTCGCGTAGCGCTCCAAGGCCTGTTTCGCTTCATATTTCAGATTTTTTTCCGTCATTGTCGGCACTCCTTTCAAAACGGATACGGGGCAGGGCCCCGGCGGGTTTCGCGCGGATCTCCCGCATGCCGGGCCGGGGAAGAAAGTCGAGGGGGGAAGGGAAAAGGGGAAGGTTCATGACGGCCTCCTGAGTCTGTTTTTATAGCGTTTAGAGTTTAGCGTTGAGAGTTGAGATAATAGGAGTGAGTGATCTGTATAAATCTCAACTCCCAACTCTCAAATCTCAACTCTTTTATCAGCCGTTCATCAGTCCATACACGATCACGCCCGCCGTTTTCCCTAAAGCTAAAGCGGCGGCGGCGAAGCGCATATCGGCGGTAATGGAAAAGCGATCGAAAAAAACGGGCACCACCTCCACCGCCTCCGCCAGGGCGGAGCCCAGCATGCCCACAAACATGCCGCCCAATACCATCGCGCCCATGCCCAGTATATCCGGCAGGAAACCGGCGGCATGAACGGTGCCCAGCGCCGAACCCACGGCCAGGGCGGCGGCGCAAAGACGCATGTTGGCCCGGATGTTCAGGATGTCCGTCAGGCGCATGGGCAATTGCAGCATCATCCAAAGAGGCGCGGCGCATACGCCCACCGTAAGGCCGCCCATGAGGCCCAGCAGCACCGCCGTCATGGGGTCAGCCCCGAAACCTGCTCGGCGGATTGGCGGTACTCCTCCAGCTTGATTTCCAGCGGGGCCACTGTGCGCTTGCGGCCCAGCAGCGCGTAGTACAGTGAAACGCCCATGAACACGCCCGCGGCGTAGGGGGCTGTGATCAGCCAGGCGTTTTCCGCCTGACGGCCCGTGATCAGGCGGTACAGGGATTGCTGGGCGTCCATCAGGTGCGGCTGCGCTTGCTTTCCGGCACGATGTGCACAAAACATTCCGCCGGGCCCAGCACGGTAAGGTCCGGGCAAACGCCGATCACGGCCTTTACCAGTGCCATGGCGGGCAAACGCCACACGCCCTCGTTTTTCGTGCACGCCACCGGCAGATCCATCACCTGCGCGTCCTGGGCGTCCAGCGCGTCGGCGATATGGCGCACCAGCAATTGTTCGCCGGGCTTGATAACGGCTCGGGCTTTCATCTGCAAATACAGCAAAAGCATCACCTCGTCCTGTTTTTTCACAGTCTGCCCCGGAAAACGGGTTTTTATCGCAAAGAATACGCATTGGAAAAGTTTTTACCGAAAGATATGCACAAATTGGCAAATTATGAAGAAAAATGGCAAATTTATGTTGCAAAAGTGCGGCTTTTATGATAAGATGAAATGGCATAGAACCCATAGGACGCGGAACGTGACTTCTTCAATTTGAGGAGGAACGCATGAGGATTTTTTTCTCCATTACGTTTGTTTTATTGATCGCGGCCCTGGCCCTTTGCTGCTATAAAGCGCATTATTCCCGCAAAGACATCGGACGAACGGTGGCCATGCTGGAGGGGGCGCTGATCCCGCCCGTGATCGGCAATCTGCTGATCATCGCATCCACGCAAAGAACGCTGTCCACCATCGGCTGCTATATTTATTATCTGGGGATGGACAGCGCCATCTACGCCCTGCTGCTGTTTTCCCTGAAATATTGCCAGATCGGAAAGGAAAAACGGAAATATAAGCTGTTCGCCGAAATCCCCCTGGTGATCGACGTGGTGCAGATGCTGCTAAATCCCCTGTTTCATCACGCGTTCAGAACCACCCCCATTCTGGTGGACGGGGCGGATTATTACAGGCTGATCCCGTATTTGGGGCAGACCTATCACCGGGTGGTGGACTATGGCATCTTAGGGGTGGCCATCGTGATTTTCACCGTGAAGCTGTTCCGTTCCGCCCGGATCGAATGGGAACGCTATTTTGTGATCCTGGCCTCCATGATCATTACTTCAATTTGGGAAACGGCTTACATCTTTTCCGGAACCCCCGTGGACAGGGCCATGATCGGCTTTGCCGTGTTCGGCATCCTGGTATACTTATTATCCCTGCATTACCGTCCCCTGCGGCTGCTGGACAGCATGCTGGCAAACATGGCCTCTGAAATGCCGGAAGCCCTGTTCTTCTTCGACGCCACCGGTCATTGCATCTGGGCCAACAAGCCGGGCATTGCCCTGGCGGAGATCGAAAAAAACAATTTCGACCCGGTGCCGGACAAGCTGCATGCCTTATTCGGGGAGTACCAGCGGGAAGAAAGCGCGCAGCGCGAAGTGACCGCCGGAAGCACGGTGAAAAGTTATGTGCTGGAAAACCACAGCGTAACCGACGATCGGCAGCGCCCCATCGGCTCTTTTCTGAGCATCCGGGACAATACGGAAGAGCAGAAAACCCTGCGGCGCGAAATCCATAAAGCCATGCACGACAGCTTAACGGGCCTGTACAACCGGGCAGGGTATGACCTGCTCATGAACAGCCTGGATCTGAAAACCACCTATCTGCTTTTGATCGATCTGGATAGCTTCAAAACGGTGAACGACACCTATGGCCACGAAATCGGCGACAAGGTGCTGAAAAAAACCGCCGAAATCATTACGGCCAGCTTCCGCGCGGACGACTGCGCCTGCCGCATCGGCGGCGACGAATTTGTGGTTTTCATGGTGCACACCGGCGAACAGCAAAAGCAGCAGATCATCAATCGGGTAAACCAGATCAACGCCGTTTTGGGTAAGGCGGAGGACGGCCTGCCCGCCGCGTCGGTCAGCGTGGGCGTGGCCCACGGCAGGAACGCGGCCAGCATGAGCGAACTGTTCGAGCACGCGGATCAGGCCCTGTACCAGACCAAGCACCGGGGCAAAAAGGGCTATACCTTCTACGGCCCTTCTTCCACCTGATGAACATATGAACAAGACCCCGGCTGATGTGAGCCGGGGCCTTGTTTCTTGTGACGGAAAAATCAAAGGATTGCCGCGCGTTTAAATGCCCGCGGCGGCTTTCAGGGCGTCCACCTGATCCAGGTGCTCCCAGGGCAGGTCGATATCCGTGCGGCCAAAGTGGCCGTAAGCGGCGGTCTGGCGGTAGATGGGACGGCGCAGGTCCAGGCGCTTGATGATGGCGTCGGGCCGCATGTCGAATACCTTTTCCACCAGCTTGGCAATTTCCGCGTCGGGCAGAATGCCGGTGCCCCGGGTGTTCACCTGGAAGGAAACGGGCTTGGCCACGCCGATGGCGTAGGCCAGGGCGATTTCGCATTGCCGGGCCAGACCGGCGGCTACCACGTTTTTGGCCGCGTGCCGGGCGGCATAGGCGGCGCTGCGGTCCACCTTGGTTGGGTCTTTGCCGGAGAAAGCGCCGCCGCCGTGGGGGGCGTAGCCGCCGTAGGTGTCCACGATGATCTTGCGCCCGGTCAGGCCGCTGTCGCCCGCGGGGCCGCCCACCACGAAACGCCCGGTGGGGTTGATGAAATACTTGGTGTCCGCGCTGAGCAGCTCGGCGGGGATCACCTGCTTGATCACGTTCTCGATCATAGCGCGCTCGATTTGCTCATGGGTCACGGCGTCGTCGTGCTGGGTGGAAATGACGATGGTATCCACCGCAACGGGCTTGCCATCCTCGTACACCACGGTCACCTGGGCCTTGCCGTCGGGGCGCATCCAGGGGCAAACGCCTGTTTTGCGCACCACCGCCATGCGGCGGGTGAGCCGGTGGGCCAGGGCAATGGGCATGGGCATCATTTCGGGGGTCTCGTCGCAGGCGAAGCCGAACATCATGCCCTGATCGCCCGCGCCGGTTTCGTTTTCACCCTGGGCGCGGGTTTCCAGCGCGGCGTCCACGCCCTGGGCGATGTCGGGGCTTTGATCGTGCACGGCGGTGAGCACGGCGCAGCTTTCGCCGTCAAAGCCCTTCTTGGCCCGGTCGTAGCCGATTTCGTTCACCACCTTGCGCACGATGTCCGCAATGGGCACGTAGCCCTGGGTGGTGATTTCGCCCATGACCAGGATCAGGCCGGTGGTGGCGCAGGTTTCGCAGGCCACCCGGGAATAGGGGTCCTGCTCCAGCAGCGCGTCCAGCACGGCGTCGGAAATCTGGTCGCAGATTTTGTCCGGATGCCCTTCGGTAACGGATTCAGAAGTGAATAATGTGCGCATGGTCTCTTTCTCCTTTGTTTTTTTGATCAGGGATCAGCGAACGGCGATCCCATCTGAATACCGTACCGGGCCGCGAAAATGCCGCCTGTCAACAGACAAGCGGCATGAAAAATCTCTTTCGTTTGCGCCTTATCTGCCAATGCGTTGCCGCATTGCTGGAATTAGCACCTTGCGGTTTCCCGCCGGTTGCCGGGCTTCATTGGGCCAGTCCCTCAGCCGCTCTGGATAAGGTATTCAGTTCGGGGAACAGTATACACGAAGTTTTGTATTCCGTCAAGGAATTTTGATAAATAGTGGATATCGGGAAATTTCCCTGCCTTGTGCACACAAACATTCGTCAATTTATGAATGAATACATTTTTCATTCATAGAGCAATTATGGTCATATGCTCAGATCGCTATAACGATAATTGAATCATTTTTGTGCTTCTTATGTGTTCAAATGCTGCATCCCATGAGATGAAAACAGTGCATCATCATTGATAGAATAAAATATGTGAGCAGTTTGCAAGTATTCTGCAGATATTTTGCACGTAAATCAAACAAAAGGAGCAGAATTATGGATGTATTGCGCTATGTAAACTCCAAAGACATCAGAGAGCACCTTCGGAAGATCGATTATAAGTTTTCAGCATTGGAAGCGGCCTGGCTGATCTACCAATGCCGAAACACTACGCTGGAAGAACGACACCAAGCCTGGAAGCGGTTGATCGCAGAGTTTCCGGACTGCCCGATTCCGAAAAGGATGAATACTGTTCCGCAGGACAGCCTGCATCATTTCTTGGAGGAATATATGGACATGGAAAAACGGATGCTGGAGCGATTCCGGGATTCGACAGGGGCAGTTTTTCAGTTGGAATACCATTACCGGGGAACCAGCGTGCTGCCAACAAATGAAAGCCGGGTGTTTTCTTGTTTTGATCCGGAAAAGATGAATACTGCGCTGGGAAAAAATGATGATCTCTCACATATCAGGTGCAATCGCCTTACAATCGACGGAGCGGTTGAAGATGTTCTGGGAACAAGCTTCTGCGTTTGGCTGAATCCTGAAATGCAGATTATAAAGATCGTTCCCGAATGGCCCGG
>CACWWM010000173.1 GCA_902764565.1 uncultured Eubacteriales bacterium | reverse complement strand
TATACCAGTCGGAACAGGCACTGCTCGATGTAGTTAGAAGAGGTGATATTAATTACCATCAAGTATTAAACCGCAGCAGCAGTCTGAGCCCCGGTGTGCCGGTACAGGGCAGGGATCCCCTGCGACAAATGAAAACCAGCATTGTGGTATTCACAACGCTGGTGACACGTGCCGCCATGGAGGGCGGATTATCCCCGGAGATCGCTTATCCTCTGGGGGATTCCTACATTCAAACAGCGGAGGATTGCCGGGATTCCGGCGAGCTGAATTCTCTGGCGCATGCCATGTATCATGATTTTATCTACCGGGTGCATCAGCTGCGGGCAAATCCGCATTGTTCCCATGCCATCCAGAAATGCTGTGATTACATCGAATTGTCGTTGGATCGGAAGATTCATGCCAAAGATTTGGCTGTGCTGGTCGGTTATACAGAATATTATCTGACTGAAAAATTTAAAAATGAAACCGGCCTGTCTGTCAGCGATTATGTCAGAAACGCAAAAATCAACCGCGCGAAAATGCTGCTGCAATCTACTGACCTGAGCGTTAGCGAAATCGCGGATCGGCTGGCCTTCAATTCGGCTAATTACCTGATTCGCGTGTTCAAAGAACTGGAAGGCTGCACGCCCGCAGCCTTCAGGGAGAAGCTGAAGGCAGAACTGCATTAATCATTGCCAAAAGCCTTTTCCCTATGTGTTTGACAATACTTATAAGATATACCCGTTTTCAATACTTTATCGGCTCATTCATCGGCTCATATCGGCTCACGAAATCTGATCCGGTTTTCTATACGCAAATTCGTTCCGTGACCTTCATTCAATTCATTTTGGAAACAAGTACTGCTTTAGCGCTTGCAATATCCTCAACGGCTAAACCGAGAGCGTCAAAGAGCGTGATTTCATCATCGGATGCTCTGCCTGCGGCTTTACCGGTCAGGAGTTGGCCGAGGGAACCAAGGATATGGTTTTCGTTGATCAGCTTTTCCTTCAGCGGGATCAGGTATTCCCCGCTTTCCGCACGGCAGGCTTGGATGTGGTCGGCATACAGCCGGGCGGCGGCTACCAGGTCGGATGCGACCTCTCGGGTCGTGGGTGTGAATGTGCCCACCGCGTTGATATGCGTGCCGGGTCGCACCATCTCCCGCGTCAGATAAGGCGTTTTGGCGGGCGTCAGCGTGCACACGATGTCCGCGTCTTTCACAGCTTCGGCGGCATTGGCGGCGATTTCCACGCTCATGCCGTAGCGCTCGGATGCTTCCTGCGCGAAACGGCGGGCGGCTTCCGGGCGTATGTCAAAGACTGTCACCCGGTCGATGTGCCGCACCAGCCGGATGGCTGCCAGGTGCGAACGCGCCTGCGCGCCTGCTCCGATCAAGGCCAGGGCATGCGCGTCCCGACGGGCCAGCAAATCGGTCGCAACGGCGCTGATACAGCCTGTTCTGATTTCCGTAATGGAGCCCGCTTCCACCAGCGCGGCAACCGTGGAGTGTTCCGATTCAAACAGCATCACATAGCCAATATGAGAGGGATATTGGGTCCCGGCGTTCGGGGCATAGGCGGCAATCACCTTCGCGCCGTAATAATCGCCCACATAGGCAGGCATAAAGCCAAGCAGTGCGGTGTTTGGCATGGTGCAGATCAGCCGCTGGGGCATGGCGCAGCGGCCTTCCTCCAGATCAATCAGGCAGGCGCGCATGGCGGCAATGCAGCGTTCCGGAGTCAGCAGACGCCGAACCTCCGCTTCTTCAATGATTCTCATTCCAGTTTCCTTTCTTTCATCCTGAGAATTTGAGCCCCCGAAGCAGGGCCGATGGACTGCCAACACAGTAATTGCGAAAATAAAAATCGTCAAAATCCAGGTCGTCTCCCACGGCTTCCACGGCTGTAAACAAATCACGCAGACTGCCAGCCACTGTCATCTGAGACACGCTGCCTGCCGTTTCCCCATTTTGCACGAAGTATCCCCCGCAGGGCACAGAAAACTGGCCGGATGCGATGTTTACGGAATGAAACAGATCCAGGGAATACGTCAAAACGAAGCCGGTGCCCATTCGTTTGATCAATTGGCCCTGTGTATTCTGCGCGTCAGGCTTTAGGAAAAACAGCCCCGGTACCGTCGTCAGGGCGATTGGCACATTACCGGTCATCACAGGAATGCGTCCGGCGCAGCCGTTTGATTCAGTGCCAAACTTCCGGGCGGAGGAAAGAGTGGACAGGGGATTTGCCAGCATTCCGCCTTGCACCACGGCGGTTTCGCGCATGGGCGTTCCCTCGCTGTCTACGGGCATTTTCTTGCCGCTCAGGGGATGGATCGGTGCATTGATGAAATTCACAAATGAACTTCCGATCTTTTCACCGGGCTCCCGGAAGCAGGAAGAACCGCTTTGCATGGTTTCCGCGGAAAAGCAGCGCCAGGCGGTCATCAGGATGTTGCGAAGCACCTGTCCGGTCATTACGCAGTCGTAAGCGCTGGAGGAAACCGCCATCGGTTTCATCGCGCCCCCGTCCGTGCGTTCGGCGAGCGCCAGAGCTTTTCTAGCAAAAGCATCGGGGTCAAGCTGGCTGAGCCTGGCCGCGCTGACATTGGCCTCCGCTTCAGCCGCCTGCATGCCGGGGCGGGGAAGCGATACGGCGGCATTCATCTCCGCCCAGTGGCAGTGAGTGAAGCTATCCAGGCCCAGGCTGTTCACGGTGCGCAGCTCCCGCTCAGTAACGCGCACATGCAGCCCATGAACATTCGCTGGGTTTAAGGCGCTTTCCGTTTTCGCGCCAAGAGCGATCATGTCCCTGACCGGTTCGTTTTCCCCGCTGTCGGTGTCCGAAAAGCAGCGTTCCGCGCCATTCATGGGCGTATCGCCCGCGTCCGTCCAGCGGGCGTTTTCCGAAGCCATCCGAAACAGTGCCGCAGCATCGTCATCAGGCCGCTCGGTGTATACCGTGCCCAGCCGTTCGCTGCCCGCGCGGATATAATACTTGGTCTGGTCAAAGGAAACGCTGCTGACGGCCCGGCCATCCTGAATGGCGATGTCCGTGCAGCGGATGCGTTCGGCGTTGACCTCTGCCCGCGCGATGCCGCCCGGCAGATGATCCAATACCCGCTGATACCCTGTCAGGTCGATCACAGCTTTTCCCCCTTTCCGCCAACCAACATTTCGGCAATCCGCATCCGAGGGCCTGATGTTGTGGTGGGAATGAAACCGGAATCCGCGCCGCAGAAGGAACCGCCGCCCTGTTCAAATACGAACCTGCGGCCCACCCGGTCAATTTTCAGCATGGTTTCATCGCCGCGCCCTACCAAAATCGCGCCTTTCACGCGCGGACCGATCCTGCCGTTTTTCACCCAATAGGCGCAGGCGGCCAGCAGGGTAAATTCCCGCCCGCCGGTGCCGCCGCCGATCTCCGTGACGTACAGGCCTTCGTCCATGTCCCGGATCATTTCGTCGTCATCATCCGTGCCCGCGGCCAGAAATGTGTTGCTCATGCGCGGACCCGGAGCGTGGGCATAATCCTGGCGCCGCCCGCTGCCGGTGCGGGAAAGCCCCAGGCGGCGCGCGCCAATACGATCGGCCAAAAATCCTTTGAGCACGCCGTTCTCGATCAGCGTGTTGCGCTGGCGGGGCATACCCTCGTCATCAAACCGGGAGGAGCCATACAGGTTGGGAAGCGTGCCGTCGTCAATGAGCGTCACCTTGGGCGAAGCGATTTTCTGCCCACGCAGATCCCAGAATATACCGTCCTGCTGGAGGGAACGGGTTTCCAACTGATGCCCGCAGGCTTCATGAAAGAATGTGCCGCTGCACGCGCCCGCTTCCAGCACCACCGGCACCCTGCAGCTGGGGGCCTCAGGCGCGCCGATAGCGCCCCGGAGCCTATCGCAGCTGGCTTTGAGCTGCTCCAGATGCTTTCCGCTTTCAAAGGCCTCCATGCCCGCCGCCGCACAGTATTCCGAAAAAGAACTGGCAGTTTCCCCGTTTCGGGCAACGATGGGAATGAAGCGCATCCGAGTGGTCACCCGGCGATCCTCCGCATACGTGCCTTCGCTGTTCAGAATCGTTACGCGCTGATCGCGGTCAAACCAGGTAACCCGACAGCAGCTTACGTCCGGCAGGGAGGACGCGTACAGTCCGGCGTCCCGCAGCATGGAGATTTTTTTCTCTTGCCCGATTTCGGAGGGTGAAACCGCCACAGGACATGGGTTTTCCCGGCGAAGAACGCTGAACGGCGCGGGCATTCCGCTTCCTTTGCCCGACGCTCCCATCAGCGCCAGCGCGTTGTCCGCGGCCCGGCGCAGTGCCGGTTCCGACAGGTCGTTCAGGTATACATATGCGCCGCTGTTCCCTTTTAACAAATACAGCCCCGCTCCAAAGGAGCGCATGCGGGACACCTCGTTTACCCGATCCGTATAGTCGATGGAAACATCATCCCGGTCTTCCAGAAACAGTTCCGCAAAGTCCGCCCCGTTATGCAGGGCGTAGGCGAACACGGAAGCGGCCGTGGAATTCAGTTGCATAATTACCTCTTTTCCCGTTCAGCCCGCCTCATGGCAGGCGGCGAAATGCTCGGAGGAAACCTCCCGAAGTTCAGGCCGCTGCTCTCGGCATATGGGCCGCGCGTGGGGACAGCGGCTGGCGAAGGGGCAGCCGGGCCCCAGGTTGACGGGGCTGGGAATGTCGCCCTTGAGGAGGATGCGCCGCCTGGACGCTTCAGCGTCCGGGTCGGGCAGGGGAATCGCGGAGAGCAGCGCTTCCGTGTAAGGGTGGCAATGTTCTTTGTACAGCGTGGCCGCGGGAGCGAGCTCAACGATGGAGCCCAGGTACATGACGGCAATACGGTCTGAAATTGCCCTGACCATCGACAAATCGTGGGTGATGAACAGATAACTCAGTCCCATATCCCGCTGCAGGCGCACCAGCAGGTTCATTACCTGGGCCTGAATCGACACGTCCAAGGCGGAGATGGGTTCGTCGCACACGATAAGCTTCGGCTCTACGGCCAATGCCCGTGCGATGCCGATGCGCTGCCGCTGGCCCCCGGAAAACTCATGCGGAAAGCGGTTGGCATGCTCCTTGTTCAGCCCAACCATTTGCAGCAGCTCCAGTACCCGCTCCCGCCGGGCTTTGCCGGATCAAGAGAAGCGTAAGGATCCTGATAGATCATCTGCACATCCTTGCGGTAGCGCAGATTTTCCGCGC
This sequence comes from uncultured Eubacteriales bacterium, assembly GCA_902764565.1. GTDB lineage: Bacteria > Bacillota > Clostridia > Christensenellales > Aristaeellaceae > RUG563. The sequence continues at coordinate 7,651 of CACWWM010000173.1, read as the reverse complement.
GGCTGAAACGGCTGATGTCCTGTCCCCGGTACAGGATCTGCCCCGCGTCCGGCCGGTACAGCTTCACGATCGTGCGGCCCAGGGTCGTTTTTCCGCAGCCGCTTTCACCCACCATGCCCAGGGTTTCTCCCTCATGAAGGGAAATGCTGACGCCGTTCACGGCGGTCAGAACGCCGCGGCCCTTGATCTCAAAGGTTTTGCGCAGGTTTTTTGTTTCCAGCAGAACAGGACGGCTCAACGCTGCATCCCCCTTTCTCTCTCCGCGGCGGCCAGCAGCGCTTCCGCGCCCGGATGGTACAGCCAGCAGGACGCCCGGTGATCTTCGGAATCGAAGGCCATTTCCTCCGGTATGGATGATACGCAGGCACGGCAGGCGTAGCGGCACCGGGCAGCGAAAGGGCAACCCTTGGGCGGATTCAGAAGATCTGGCGGCGTGCCGGGAATATAGCGGAAATCCCGGCTCTGATCCGCGTCCAGGCGCGGAACGGAAGCGAGCAGGCCCCAGGTATAAGGATGCTTGGGACGATAGAAAATATCCTTTGCCGAGCCGCGTTCCACGATCTTCCCGGCGTACATCACATAGATTCTCTGCGCCATATTCGCTACCACGCCCAGATCGTGGGTGATGAGCACAATGGCGGTATTCAACTTTTCTTTCAGGCTGTTCATCAGTTCGATGATCTGAGCCTGGATCGTCACGTCAAGCGCTGTGGTGGGCTCGTCAGCGAACAGCACCTGCGGGTTGCAGATCAGCGCCATGGCGACCATGATGCGCTGACGCATCCCGCCGGACAGTTGGTGAGGATAGGCATACATATTGCGTTCCGGTTCAGGGAAGGAAATGAGGTGCATCATATCCAGCACCCGGGCTTCGGCCTCCGATCGGCTGACTTTGTGATGCAGCCGGTAACTCTCCGCGATCTGCTCCCCCACGCGCATGGTGGGATTCAGATAGCTGAGGGGATCCTGAAAAATCATGGTCATGCGGTTGCCCTGGAGCTGGCGAAGTTCTTTGGCGCTCAGGCCCAGCATATCCCTTTCTTCAAAGCGCACGCTGCCGCCGGTTACCCGGCCGGGAGACTGCAGCAGGCCCATCACCGTCTGGATGGTGACGCTTTTTCCGCAGCCGCTTTCGCCCACCAGGGCGATGGTTTCATTTTTGTTCAGATACCAGCTGATCCCGCGCACAGCCTGCACTTCTCCCGCATAGGTGAAAAAGGACACGGCCAGATCATTCACTTCCAGAAGGTGCGAAGAAGTTTCCATTTTTTCGCCCTCCTTATGAACGCAGGCGCGGGTCCAGCGCGTCGCGCAAGCCGTCGCCCAGGAGATTGAAGCACAGCATTGTAAGGCCAACGAAAATGCAGGGGATGATAAACCGGTAGGGGTACTGTTTGAACACCTCGCTGGCTTCCTTGATCAATTGCCCCCAGGAGGGATTGGGCGGGGTGATGCCCAGGCCGATAAAGCTCAAAAAAGCCTCGGCAAAAATGACGCTGGGAATGGTCATGGTCATGCCCACCACAATGATGCCCAGGGTGTTGGGCAAAAGATGCCGCAGGATGATGCGTATGGGCGACGCGCCTAAGGTGACGCTGGCCATGACAAATTCCCGTTCCTTCAATTGCAGCACCAGCCCGCGGGTCGTCCGGGCGCTGCCAAGCCATCCGGTGATGGTGAAAGCGATCACCAGCGTGGCGATGCTGCCGCTGCCCAGCACCATGATCAGCAGGATATCATAGATCAGGCTGGGAATACCCATCAGCACGTCGATCAGCCGCATGATGAACATATCCACCTTGCCGCCGAAATAGCCGGATATACCGCCGATCAGCATACCGATGGCGTAAGGGATCACCGTGGCCAGGATGGCGATCAGCAGCGACACGCGGCCGCCGACCCACACCCGCGTCCACAAGTCGCGGCCCAGGGTGTCGGTGCCGAACCAATGCAAGGCACTGGGCGCCTGGTTGGCGGCGGCGTAATCATTGCTGTAATAGTTATATTCGTTCATCATCGGCCCCGCCAGCACCATCACGACCAGCAGCGCCAGCACAAACAGGCTGGCAAGGGCGGTCTTGCGCTTTTTCAGGTTGCGCCATACGTCCTTGAAATACGTGGTTTCAGGCCGCGTCATTTCTTCTCCGGTCAGCTCGTCCGGGGAAATGGGCGTAAAATCGGGGCATGTATTGCGGTTCAGCATAGAAACTCCTTCAAAAGCAGGTATTACTTCACTCTGATCCTGGGATCGACCCAGCCGTACAGGATATCCACCAGCAGGTTCATCACGACCAGGAACGCGCCGTAAAAGATGGTAAGGCCCATGATCAGGGGATAATCCAGGGTGCTGACGGCATTTACAAAATGCTTGCCCAGGCCGGGGATGACAAAAATCTGCTCCACCACAAAAGAGCCCATCAGCACACCAGCGATCATGGGGCCCAGGTTTGCCAGCATCGGCACCAGTGAGTTTTTCAGTTCATGCTTCAGCACCACCCGGACAGGCGACATGCCCTTGGCCCGGGCGGTTTTCACATAATCCTGGGTAATGACCGCCAGCATACAGGCGCGCATGGAGCGCGTGTTGCCGGCGATGGTGCCAAGGCCCAGCACAAAGGCGGGCATGATAGCCTGCTGCCAGGTTTTGCCCCAGCCGCCAACCGGCAGCCAGCGCAGCTGCACACCGAACAGATACCGGATCAGCGGACCGACCACCATGCTGGGCAAGGCAATGCCCAGGATTGCAAACACCATCAGCACATAGTCCGGCCAGCGGTTACGGTACTGGGCGCAGAGGATGCCGAACAGCAGCCCGATGATTTCAGCAAAGCTCAGCGCAATAAGGCCCAGTTTGGCGGATACCGGGAAAAACTCCCCGATAATGTCGCGAACACTGCGCCCCACGAATTTGATGGACGTGCCCAGATCACCCCGGAGCAGATTGCCCATGTATATAAAATATTGCTGAATAACCGGCTTATCCAGCCCGTAGTACGCCCGCTGCTTTTCCTGCACGGATACCGGGATTTTTTCGTTCATGAACGGATCGCCGGGCAGCAGCTTGGACAGGAAGAACGTGACCGTAGCCAGCACGAACACGGTGAGCAGCGCGATCACGACACGCTTCAAAACATATCGCAGCATAGGAAGCCTTTCATAGACTGTCTGTATGGCTTTCTCGGAAGGATGTCCGGGGGAAACCGAAGAACGGTTTCCCCCGGAAAGGATGATCTTTATTCAGCCACCTGCACAAACGCCAAATCCGCGCCGAAGCCGGAATCCACATTGGTGATGGTGTAGCCGGAACGATAGACCACGTTCTGCGTCTGCCAGGTCAGAAGAAGGCTGGGCATCTCGTCAATGAAAATCTTTTCAATGGCGGCGATGGCGTCCAGGCGGGTCTTGTAATCAGTCGCCTGCTGCGCTTTGTCCAGCAGTTCGGCGTATTCGGCGTTGTCATAGCCGAACAGTGCGTCAGGATCATTAACGTCCCAGTAGGAGAACACGCCGCTGGGGGACGCTGCGTCCACAGTGCCGATGGATACGCCGCCGGTCCAGAAGTCAAAGTCGGAAGAATAGACCTTGGCGATCATCTGCTGGATGGGCTGCGGGTCGATGGCGCAATGGATGCCCAGGTTGGTCAGCAGCATATCCTGCACCGCCTGCAGCTTGGTCAGGTTGCCCTGCGTGTCGAAGCACAGCATGCTGAATTCGGGAATGTCTTCCGCGGTCGCGCCCAGTTCTTCCAGGGCTTTGGCCAGGTATTCCTGCGCTTTGGCGGGATCGGCGGTCACGTTGATCTGAGTTTCGACGGGATATTCATCCACAAATTTTCCGTTCATGCCAGCAGCGTCAGGATCGATCACGCGGTAAGCGGGCGTCTGGCCCAGCATCACGGTGTTCACCAGGGCAGTGCGGTCAATGGCATAGGAGAGGGCGCGGCGGAAGTTCGCGTTGGACAGGAACCTGCCGGACGCTTCGGTCTTTCCGTTGCCGTTGATCTGGATGAACTGGTCGGTGTTGGTGTAGGTGATGCCCTCAAAGCCCAGGTCATAAAGCTGCTGATAATAGGTGGGGTCTGAGAAGGCGGCCAGATCGATCATATCGGTCATCATCATTTCCACGGCGGTGTCGCCGGAAATGTTGCACATGCCGATCAGCTGCTCCAGCTGCACAGCGTCCTTGTTCCAGTAGTTTTCGTTGCGTTTGAGTACCATCTGGCTCTCGTGAAGCAGCCAGCTGTCCATCACCATGGGGCCGTTGCCCAGCAGCTTGTCCGCGTCGGAGCCGTAGGCTTCGCCCACTTCTTCAATCAGGGACTGCTTCACGGGATGGAGGCTGTTGGCCGCCATCAGGAACAGGTTTTCCAAACCGGCGGAAGCGAAGGTGACTTCGATGGTATAATCATCGATGGCTTTGTAGCCAACGTCCTCTTTCGCAGCTTCACCTGCCATGTAAGCTTCGGCATTCTTCACGCAGAAAGCGCTGTCCGCCTGTGAATGGCCCTGTTCAGGGTCGATGAGGCGGAAGAAGGAATACACGAAATCCTGGGCGTTCAGGGACGTTCCGTCGCTCCATACGCTCTCGCGCAGATGGAAGGTGAATACGTCGCCTTTTTCGCTGCTTTCCCAGCTTTCCGCGATGCCCGGAATTACCGCGCCGTTCACCACACGGACGAGGCCTTCGGTCAGGTAGGATACAATGTTGTTTGATTCGTCGTCAGCCGATTCAGCGGGATCCAGCGAAGTGGATTCATAGCTGCGGGCCCAGGTCAGGGTCTTGCCTTCGGCCAGGGCGGCAGCGGCGGTCATCATCATGATGAGGGCCAGCAGCAGGGAAACGATGCGTTTCATGGGCGATCCTCCTTAAATAAGGTGAATATGATCATCAGCGCTTGGCTGGTGATTACCGTTGGTTTAAATCTTCCGTCATAAGGCGGACGGCCAGTTCTGCATCCCGGGCGCAGAGGGCGTCCACGATGCCCTTGTGGCAGTCCTGCCAGGTGGCTTGCTTTTCGGGACTCACATACTGCTCCACCCGTGACGCAGCGCCTAACACATTTTCCACTGCATCGATCAGGTAGGGGTCGCAGGTGAGACGGGCCAGACCCACGTGAAAGCGGCGATTTGCCGCGCTTGGACGCTCCACAGTGTTTGGATCTTCCGCGATCAGGCCATAGAGGCTGCGCAGCTGCTCATCCTGACACTCCGCGCACAGCACCCGCACCACCAGCGTTTCAAGCGCCATGCGCAGACGTTTCAGCCGGGTCATATCCGAGGGCGTCAGCGCTGTGACCATATAGCCCGTGCGCGGATACGCGGTCAGATGGCCTTCGTGGCACAGGCGGTGCAACGCTTCGCCTGCCGTCACGCGGCTGACGCTGTAGCGATCGCAGATTTCACGCTCCGTTATCATTTCGTTGGGTTTGAATTCCGCCTGGAAAACCCGTTCTCTTAGGCTCTCGTATACCTCGTCAATTCTTTGCATAACCGATCAACTCCGTAAAACTTCACTCAGGCGCAGTACGAATTCATCAATATTCCTTTCCTGCGTCGCAAGGTTCAGGCGGATGCAGCGCTCCCCGCCCTGACCGTATTCGTTGCCGGGATCGACCAAAGTTGCCTGCTCTTTTTCAAGCCTGTCCGCTGTTTCTTCTGCGGTGAGACCTGCGGCGGACAGATCGAGCCAGGCGATGTAACCGCCTTCCCAGGGCGACATGCGAACACCAGGACAGTTCTTTTTCAGCAATTGTTCCAGCCGCCGGGCGTTGGCAGCCACCCGATCCCGGACAGCCAGAACCCAGTCGTGGCCCGCTTCCGTGCAGCCAGCCAAAATGGCCTGGTAAAAAAATGGATCGATGCTGCCGAAGTGGTCGGCATTTCGCTGGTCAATGAAACGGTTCCGCAGGGAAGGGCAGGGGATCACCGCGTTAGCATGGTTGACGCCGGTGAAATTAAAGGTTTTTCCGAAAGAAACACAGGCAACCGTCTGTTCCGGCAGGACGGAAGCGAAAGGGATTGCCGGATGCGCTGACGCGGTAATGTCGGCGAAAATCTCATCTGAAAACACAATGGTGTCGGTTTCGCGGGCGAGGGTAGCCAGTGTTTGAAGTTCCTTCTCGGTAAACACGTGCCCCGTTGGATTATGGGGATGGCATAGTACCAGCAGCTTGTTTTCTTTCTTCTCCATCTGCACTGCCAGCGCATCCGCATCCAGGCTGTATTGTCCTTCCCTTTCCCGCAGCGGGCAAGTGGTCACGCACCGTTCATTGCGTACAACGGACCGGTCGTGGCGGTAATAGGAAGGAACCAGGATAATCACCCCGTCGCCAGGCGCGGTAAAAGCCCGTATCGCCGTATTCAGAGCAAATACAGTTCCCAGTGTGGGGACGATCATATCCGGTGAGACTGCCCATCCCCGATACGACCTGAGCCAAAAGCAAACCGCGTTCAGATAGGCGCTATCAGGCAGGGTAAAGCCGTAAATCCCTTTCTGCGAAAAGGCCGACAATGCTTCCCGTATGACCGGCGCAGTGGGAAAATCCATTTCCGCGCCAGCCAAAATCAGAGGCGTTTTCCCGCATGCAGTCCGCGGCCGAAAAGCCCCCTTCATATTCCCTGTGCCCTGCCGGTCTGCCGGCTGATCAAAATCAAACACGGTAAATCTCCAATCCCTGCCAGCAAAACTGTTTACTGAGTATCTCAATAAATAGTATACAGAAATCGTCAGCATCCGTCAATTGAATCAGCATGAAAATACATTAAAAGGACAGTTCTCTGCCCTGATGATTTCAGCAAACAGGATTCTTACTGCAAAAATCAGAAGAATGTAGCCAGTCCAAAACGAAAAATCCCGGAAGCGCCGGTAAAATCAGCGCTTCCGGGGTAAAAGATCTCAGGAAAGCATCAATTCCACTCTACCAAGCTCAACTAAATTCGCACATCGTTATTTCCTCGCTGTTGCCGGTTTAATCTGCAATCATGCGACCATAGACAGCTTACGCCGCAGGATAAGCGCCATATACATAGGAAAACACTTGCCTGCGGTAGTGATCCACCGCCTGATCGTCGTAGCTTGACGGCAGTTCCATATACAGCACGTTACGGATCAATCGATCCACGTCTGCCCGGGTTTCTTCCTTTTCCCGCCAATTGTGCATTTGATGAATAGCTTCCTTCACCTTTTGCAGCAATTCTTTTGCGACCGTTTTTAGCTGCTTGATATCCTCTTTGCTTAGCGCGTCCTGAAACAGCAGATCGTACATGGCCAGTTCTTCTTCGTTCTCAAAGCCCTCGCGAACGAAGCGCTGTGTCTCCTCGTCCAATTCCTGCGCTAACTCCATCAAATCCTGAAAGGTCTTTTCAATGACGGCCCGATCCTGCTTGCCGTTATAATCCTCGATCATTTTCTGATACCGGTCGTAGAAATTGATCCGGTTCGGGTTCGCTTCCATCATTTTCGCCAACCGTTCTTCCACTGCGTTACGCATATCTCGCAGCAAAAGATTTTTATTTTTGGTGCGGGCAAATTCCGCTTGCAGCCTTTCAAAGTCGATTTTGCTGATGTCATACTGCCCGCTGGGCTGAATGGCTTCTTCATGGGGCAGGGTTTCGATATCATCGCTAATGCTCTAAAACTTTTGTAATTGCTT
>CACWWM010000172.1 GCA_902764565.1 uncultured Eubacteriales bacterium | reverse complement strand
CGGGCAGAAACAAAAAGATGAAATTTTTTGCTTGACGTTCCGCCTATCCCGTGGTACAATAGCCCTTGTTGACGGGCAATGCTTGCGACATGGAGAAGTCGCCTAGCTTGGTCGAGGGCGCACGACTGGAAATCGTGTAACCGGTAAAACGGTTCGAGAGTTCGAATCTCTCCTTCTCCGCCAGAGAAAGTCCAGGAATTTCAAGGATTCCTGGGCTTTTTCCTTTGTCTGTACCGCCGTTCTGCATTGCTTCTGTCACATGGCCGTATTTGTCTAATGGAAATGCTGCTGCGGTCAGTCATCCGAATAAGCGGTGCCGAACACCTTGAAATCGTAGATGCCCGCTGCGGCGTATTTGTTCTCAGGATACTGGCTGTTGCCTTTCACAAGCACAGCGACGTAACGCGCTTTCCGGGGCTCGAACTCAAACGAATAGTGGCCATCGCTGAATTCCGCATTGCCCTCCTGATCCACAATCACCTCGTAATCCAGGGGGAGGTATTGCGCGCTGAAAAGCGGCGAATCGGCAGAAGTCAGCACCTGGTACTGGTAAACGCGGTTTCCCTTCGTTTCAAAGCGCAGCTCTATTCCGGAAATGGTGCATTCCTGACCTAAGTCGACGCCGATCCATTCGGGATAGAGCGCGCTGCCCCAGGAATTGATATCCGCTACCCAGGCGGTCGATGCCAGGCCGTCGTTCACATTGTAGGCGTGGGTGTTGGCCCCGCTGGAAGATACGCCCTCCTCGCTGCTGAAATATACGTTCTTGTACAGGGCCAGGTCGGTGGAATAGCGATGGGCGTTCTCCGGCGCTGTGATCGTAAAGACGTATTCCCTGTCCTGGAAATCGGTCACGGCGATCTGCGCGCCCTCGGCGCTGTCTTCCGTTTCCGAGGGCCGGATACCCACGCGGATGTAGCCGTCCCTTTCAAAATGAGAAAGCACATCCTCCGGCGTCAGTTCCTCCGGATTCGGAACAAAGATCAGCTTGTTTTCGTAGTCCAACTCGTAAGCCTGGGTGGAAAGGGACCAGCCGTCGATCGACAATTCATATATGCCGGCATATCCGGCCTGATCGCTGCATGAATGAACGTTGATCCGCACATACCTGCCCAAAGCCATGCGCAGCTCATCGCTGGTGGTGCCTGAGATCGTGTTGTCCAGCCGTTCCGCCGCGGCAGTGAATGAAACGCCGTCCAGGCTGGTTTCGACGGTATAGGCATAATACCTGCTGTGCTTGTCATGCCAGCTGGTCGTCAGCGTGCCGAGGAAGTAAGCGTCGCCCAAATCCACCGTGATGCTCTGGGGGTAAGCATTGGAGCTGGCCGTCCATCGGGTGTCCGGATCCCCGTCCGCCGCGTGGCCGGGGTCATTTCCCTCCTCGGTGGAGGTGGCCTGGATATCCTTTCCCCAGAGCAGGTTCGTGTACGCGAAAGAATATTCGGCTGTCTCGCTGCCGTTTTCAGACCGCACAAGGGCCTTTGCGCCTGCGGGCACAAGGGTTTTTTCGTCCGTTATTTCCTTGTTTTCCAGCATGATGGTGTAGGCCGCGTTATTCAAGCCATACACCAGATCTTTCACTTCCTGAATGGACAGGGCCTTGGGCAGCACGATGATGCGCGTCTCCGGATCCACCAGCAGCGTATCGGATACCAGCGTGGTGGCGGAGAAAGCAGGCCGGGTCCATACGCAGGTGTCCGCGCAGGTGTCCCCGCCCTTCGTTCCCACGGCATGTATTCTGTTCTCGCCGAGCTCCAGGCTCACATCCTCCCACAGGAACACGCCGTTGCCCAGGGGCGTCATGCTGCCTAACGGCGCGTCGTTTTGATACAGAACCACGCTGTCGCAGTTGGAATACACCTTGACATACGTTGAGGCTTCCCGGCGGTCCGTATAGCGGGAGGAGGTGATGTGAACGAAGGGCTCCCGCTGGTTCCAGTTGGCTTTGTACAGGTAGAAGCTGTCCTTTTTGACGGCCCGGTCGTCGGTGATCAGGCCCTTGTCGTTCTGCCCCGCCCGGAAGCCTTCGTTGCGGGTGTCCACGTCAAAGTCGAACATGCACCAGATGTACGTGGCCCACAGATGCGGATGCCCGCTGATGTAGGCCAGGGCCTCCTCGTGCATCTGATTCTGGTATTCTTCCGGGTGCCATTTCCCGGTGGGCAGAAGATCGTTCCTGCCCAATACGGGATACAGGGCATGCTGCTCCACGCTGGCCCCCCAGCCGTATTCAGATATGCCCATGGAGCGGCTGTCCTGGGCCGATTTATCGTCCATGAGGGTTTCAAAGGTTCCGCGGAAACGGCTGTACCATCCGGGGTAAATATTCCAGGCGATCAGATCCGATTTCCAGCCATAGTCCTTTTCCTCATCCTCCAGGGCGGCGGGGTCGTTTCCGTCCATCACTGTATCAACGTCAATTGCCTGGGCAGTATACCGGCCGCTGGCGTCTTCCCGGTGGGCCAGGCCGTCCAGCGCGGCCATCACCTGCTTCGAGCTGTAAAACTCGCTGCGGGCTTTGTCCGACACTTCGTTTTCCAGCCCCCAAACGACGATGGAGGGGCGGTTGTACTGCTGGCGGATCATTTCGGTCAGCTGGTTTTTCGTCACGTCCAGGAATTCTTCCTTCTTGCCGATGAGGTTCACAAGGGGAATTTCAGACCACACAATGATGCCGTTTTCGTCGCACAGATCGTAAAAATAATCCGTTTGGGGATAGTGGGACAGGCGCACCGTGTTCGCGCCAAGCTCCATGATCAGCCGAATATCCGTATCATGATCGGCTTCTGTAAGGGCGCTTCCCTTTCCGCTTTTGAACTGGTGCCGGTTCACACCGCGCAGGGGATGGGGCTCTCCGTTCAGGTAAAACCCGTTATCCTTGTCAATATAGAAATAGCGGAACCCCACCATTTCGGATACGGCGTCAAGAATCCGCCAGCCCTCCGAGACCGTGACCGTGACCCGGTAGCGGTATCCGATATCGGCATTTCCCTTTTTTTCAGAATACTCGATGCCGTTCCACAGATGGGGGTCGCGGACAAAAGCGGATGCGTCGAAGCATACCTTATCGCCCGGGGCGATCGTGTAAGTGCGCTCGATGTCCGGGGGCGCGTTGTCCCCCTCGATATGGGCGGTGACGGTGATTTCCTTCCGGGTGCCGCCTTCGTTCACAATGTCCGCCCGAATATTCAGCGTGCCGAAATCTGCCGGCTTTTCCAGGCTGCGGACATTGGGGGTGGTTAGGAAGAGGCCCGAGGAGCCACTGTTTCCCAGATCGACGTGAACGGGGTCCACCGCGATCAGGTACAGCCGCCGGTAAATCCCGCCGTACATGTTAAAATCCGCCGTAATGGGCGCGATTCCCTCGGAATAAGAATTGTCCACTTTGATGGCGATTTTGTTGCCGCCGGTTCGCAGCGCGTCGGTGATGTCATACCGAAAGGCGGTATACCCGCCCTTGTGGGTGTATTCGTCGCTGCCGCACAGCTTGATATGTTTTCCGTTGACGTACACGTCGGTTTTCTGGTTTGCGCCGAGGAATTCCAGGAAAATCCGCTTGCCCGCCAGATCGGGGCCAATATCCACGGTTTTCCTGTACCAGTAGGCCCCCCGGTCATATTTGCCGTCGCCGTCGGCGCCGTCTTCCACATTCCAGGTGTGGGGCAGATTCACGGTGCTCCAGCTGTCGTCGGGATAGTCCGACGCCGAGGCCTTCTCGTCCCTGCCGCCGAATTTCCACCCGTCCGATATTTCGATCACATATTCGCTTCCGCGCCCGCTGGCGGTTTGGGAAAGCCGAACGTCGGCAGGCGTGTCCTGAATCGCAAAGGCGACGGCACATGCCGAAAAGCTGAAAAGGCACAAAATCAACAGCAACCATTTTTTCATGTTCTTTCTCCTAAAACGCGCACTCCTGAAGCCGTGCATCCCCGGACGCCTGCATACTGCCGTGGTCTTCCCACAAACATATCAGTATTATATAAAATGGAATGGGACGTGTCAATAATTGGGAATCCCAATTATTGACACAAAACAATCAGAAAAAACCGCCTCCGAAGAAGCGGCTGAATTTGACTTATTATGTACAGATCACTTCCGGCTGCGCCGCAGCGATCCGATTCCTGCCGGTCATTTGGGATCAAGATAGATACGATCCACCCGTTTGCTGATGCCGCAGACCACCTCATATCCGATGGTTCCGTAGACGTGGGCCAGATCGTCCGCGGTGATCGTTTCATTGCCGCTTTTCCCGATCAGCACCGCCTGGGAACCCATGTGCACGCCCGGAATGTCCGTTACGTCCAACATCATCTGGTCCATGCACACGCGCCCCACGATGGGGGCTTTCCGCCCGTTGATCAGGGCCCAGCCCTTGCCGGAAAGCAGCCGGCTGTAACCGTCCGCGTAGCCCGTGGGCACGGTGGCCACGGTCATGGGGCGCTGCACGGTAAAGCTCCTGCCGTAGCCGATGGTGTCCCCCGGCTTTACGGCCTTCACCATGCTGACCACCGTTTTCCAGGTTAGCGCGGGTTCGATCCCCGCGGGCAGCGTGTTCACGTAATCCGGCTTCAAGCCGTACAGAATGATGCCCAGCCGGGCAAAGCAGGACACTTCGGAATGATGCCACAGGCCGCCCGCCGAGTTCATACAGTGGCAGTAGGGCAGATGAAGATCGGCAACCCGCCCGGCGATTTCCTCAAACAGCGCGATCTGCTTTTCCGTAAACGCCTGCTGCTGGGGCGTATCCGCCACGCACAGGTGAGTGAAAAGGCCGTCCAACTGGAGCTTTTCCGCGTATTTCCGGATGACCCGCTCGCAGGCCGCCGGATCGTCGGCGTTGAGCCCGATGCGCCGCATGCCCGTATCAAGGGCAAACTGACACTTTCCCCGGAAGCCCGCCGCCGAAAGTTGCTCGGCGTATTCCTCCGAAAGCAGGGCCTGGGTGATATCGTACCGAACCAGCTCCCCCGCCCTGCCGACGGGGGTATAGCCTAAAATCAGAATCTGGCCTTCCACGCCCGCGCTGCGGATATGAATGGCCTCGTCGATATTGGACACGGCAAAGTGGCGGACGCCGTGATCGAACAGCCGTTTTGCCACCGCCTGATCCCCGTGGCCGTAGGCGTCCGCTTTGACGACGGCCATGACCTGCATATGCGGCGGCATGCATATGCGGCGGCAGGGAGGCGCTGTAAACATCCAAATTGCGCAAAATGGCTCCCAGGTCGATTTCCACCCACGACCGTCCCGCCGAAACGACGCTGTCCATCGATATCACCTCAGTCTTTCATACAGTATGCACCGGATAATTTATTTCAAACCGCCTCTTCCGCCCTTCAGCTTCATGGGCCAGCCAAGCGGTACGGATAGAAATATACCACACATCCTCATAAAAGTCTACTTATGAAGCGCAGTTCACCGCGGCTTACGCATGAATTACAAATTTGGATTTGACGAAGAAAGAGAACGATGGGGTTTCACCCCATACCCCACCAGGGGATTGAATCCCCTGGACCCCACAC
>CACWWM010000171.1 GCA_902764565.1 uncultured Eubacteriales bacterium | reverse complement strand
CCTGAGCCTGGATACCTACACCCTGTTCGTCAAGCGCCTGGTGGCCCTGCCCGGCGATACCGTGCAGATCACCGGCGGCCATCTGTATGTGAACGGCGAACTGGTGGAGGATCCCGAGTTCATGGCCAGCGTGCCTACGGATTTTGCCGAGCGGAAGCTGGGCGCGGATGAATATTTCGTCATGGGCGACAACCGTTATTCTTCCCACGACAGCCGCGCCAACGACGTGGGCCCCATTTCCCGCAGCGCCATCATGGGCAAGGTAAAATGCGTGCTGCTGCCCCTGAACCAGTTCCGCACCGTGAAATAATAGGCAGAAGAGCCCTTCCGAAACGGGGGCTCTTTTTTTGACGAAAAAATCCTCCGCGCGTTTCCGCACGGAGGAATATTTTTGGGAATTGATCAGATGATGTTATCAGAATGGCCGATGCCGAACAGCTCGTTCTGCCTGCGGTTGGTGATGTCGCCGTAGTTGCCGGATTTGTTGATCTGGTGGCCCATGAACATCATCACGCTGGTAGCGCCGCCGTCCAGGTTGATGGCGGAGGTGCAGCCCAGCTCAGCCATTTTCTGGCCCAGCCATACGCAGCCTTCGCCCTTGCTTTCGGCGGTGCGGCTTTCCACCACCACGGCGATGTAATGGCCGGGCTCCACGACGCCCCAGGCGGTGCGGGGGTTGGGCGTGTTGCCGAATTCCGTGGAGCGGGGGGATACTTCGCCGTTTTCCACCAGGATGGGGCCGAAGGACAGGGAATCGGTAGCGCCTGCGGCCAGCAGCTCCTCGGAGGTAACGGTGGCGTTTTTATGCAGGCTCACGGTGCCGTCGGGATACAGGGCCATCACGTCCAGGGGCGGGTAGACGGTGGAGGTGGCCTTCTTGGGCCGGTCGAACAGCACCTTGCCGTCCCGGATGATCACGCCGATGGGATAGTTGTAGCTTTCCTCGTGATCCCGTTCGATGCGGTAAATGAAGTAGTCGGAATTGATGGCGAATACCACCTTATGCTGCTGGGCGATATTGTCCGCATAGGTCTTATAGCGGTCGCCGTAAGAGGTATAGTGGGCTTCGTCGTAGGGGAAGAAATCAAACAGCTCGCTTTCGTCCCGGGTGAAGATCTGCGCTTCGTACCAGCGCAGGGGCTGCTTTTTGCTGTTGGTGCCGGTGCGGCGGTTGATTTCGATGCGCAGGGTCTGGGAGCAGTACAGCCACAGGCCCGACGATCCATCCTGATACACGAATTCTTCTTCGCCCTCCGGCAGGAAGCCTTCGGCGGTCAGGGCGGGGAACAGCTCGTGAATGGTTTCGGGGTTGGCCGCGGCGGTGAAGCCCTGCTTTCCGGCGGCAGGCGCGGCCGCGGCGGTTTCAACGGGCTGGGGCTCCGGCTGCCCGGCGGTTTCCGGCTGGGCGGTGGCCAGAATGACCACGGGAATATCGTCCGCGGGCGTCTGGGTGGCTTCCGGCTGGACGCTGGGGGCTTCCGTGACGGCAGCCTGAACGGCGGCGCCGGCGGAGAGCGTCAGCTCATAGGGGGAAGCCAGGGCGCCGCTGCCGCCCTGGATATGCAGCAGGCTCAAATCCACCGTGATAGCAGGACGCACGCCCAAATCGCTGTTGCCCACGGAAATGCGGCCGATTTTGCCCTCGTCCATCACCCGGCGATGCTGAAGGGGATAATCCGCGCTCCGGGTACGGCTCCACCAGGGGCTGTATTTTCCGCCGCCCTTGGAATATTTGTACAGATGGGGCTGGTTTCTGGTTTCTTTCCAGTAGTTGTAGTCGGGCAGTTCAAAGATGGGGGGATCGACCGCCACGCTGGCCCACGCCGTGCTCAGGCACAGCCGCGCGTTATTGGAGGAAAAGCCGAGGGAAGCGTCCTTCATTTCGTCGGAGGTGATCAGGGTCACCAGGGCGCTGTCCTCCGTGCGGATGAGCAGGGCGGCCTGTTCCTCCGCCGTAAAGGCGTCGTTCAGGAACGTGCCGTTCAGGTACGTATACAAATCGCTGGATTCCCAGCCCTTGTAATGCTCATGATCCCCGTGCACGGGCGCGGCGAACAGGATATATTCGCTGAGCAGGTAGGCTTCTCCCTTCTGGTTTTTCAGCACGCGCCACACGATGGGCCGCACCGTGCCGTCGGCGTCCGTGGGATAGGAGCCGAAGGTTACATACGTATATCCGGCGCGGGAATAGCCCTGAATGTCCGCCGCGTCCTCCGCCTGGGCGGAAAAGACGGCGCACAGCGCAAGCAGCACGGCGAAAAGCAAAGAGATTTTTCTTGCCATATATTCATCCCCCGATCCAATGATTTTTCAAAATCGCGTTTGATGGCGCGCGGCGCTTCTGCACCGTGCACAGAGATATTATACCATATTTCCCCTTTCCTCACAAGCAAAAAGAAGGAGCCGCGAAAAAACGGCTCCTTTCGGGGAATTACGTCGGGGAATTATTGGGTTTCAGGCCGTGTATTCCATGCTCAGCTTGTCCGCGATCAGGGCAATGAATTCTCCGTTGCCGTGTATTCCATGCTCAGCTTGTCCGCGATCAGGGCAATGAATTCTCCGTTGGTGGGCTTGTCGTCCGGCTGGGCAACGTCGCAGCCGAAGGCTTTGTTCAGGGTGTCCACCCGGCCCCGGCTCCAGGCCACTTCGATGGCGTGGCGGATGGCGCGCTCCACCTTGCTGGAGGTGGTGCCGAAGCGCCGGGCAATGGCGGGGTACAGCTCCTTGGTGATGCCGCCGATCATTTCCGGCTTTTCGATCACCAGTTTGATGGCTTCCCGCAGGTATTGGTAGCCCTTGATGTGGGCGGGAATGCCCATGGCCAAAAACAGGTTGGAAATGCGGTCGTCCAGGTTGAGCCCGGCGGCGTACAGGGGCTCCATGGGCGTGGCGGGCTGGTGGGCGGCCACTTCCCGGATCCTGTCCACCAGCACGGGCAGATCCACCGGCTTGATCATGTAGTACATCACGCCCAGCTCCACCGCCCGGCGGATAAAATCGTCCCGGCCCAGGGCGGTGACGGCGATGACCCGGGGCCTTTTTTCCAGGGACGTGCGCTGCAGCTGGGCCAGCACCCCAAAGCCGTCCAGGGCCGGCATAATCATATCCAGCAGCACCACGTCCGGCTGCTTTTCCTGAATCATTTTCAGGGCGTCCTGGCCGTTGGACGCTTCGCCAACGATGGCAATATCTTTCTGCGTTTGCAGATATTGGGTCATAGCGGCACGCAATTCGTCGTTATCGTCCACGATTGCGGCATGGATCATGGTCATGGATGGTCAGCTCCCCTCGATATGATAGAATGATGCCGGATCATGGATGCGAAGGCTGGACGCTGCCCGCTGCTCCTGCGGGATGCGCTTCCATTCCGCACCATTCCTTCCGTTGCTTGGAAGATTCGTCCAATATTATAACGGAAAGAAGATTAATAGCAATGAAATAGTAACTATAAGAATGAGTTTCGACAAAACAGTGAAGATTGAGCATGCCCATGGAACGGATGCCGACAGAATACCGGAAGATTCAGCAAAAGCCGCCGCGCGGAGATGAAAACACACGTTCTGATTTGCGCCGCCGTTGACGGAGCCAGCCCGATTTGATATAATAAATCCATCAAAAACGGGAGCTGAGAAAAATGAAATTTGAAAGCTTATCTACGGAACAGGTGAATGAACAAAGCAGGAATCTGGATATACTGTCCCCGCTGGAAGCGGCCAGGCTCATGAACCGCATGGATCGTCAGGCGGCGGACGCGGTGGAACAGGCCCTGCCGCAAATCGCGGAGGCGGTGGAAAAAATCGCGGAGCGCATGAAGGCGGGGGGCAGGCTCATTTATATCGGCGCGGGCACCAGCGGACGGCTGGGCGTGCTGGACGCATCCGAATGTCCCCCCACTTTCGGCACGGACGAAGGGCTGGTGGTGGGCCTGATCGCCGGGGGCGATTACGCCCTGCGCCACGCCGTGGAACGGGCGGAGGACAAGCCCGAATTGGCGGTGGAAGCGCTGAAGGAGATCGGCTTTCATGCAAAGGACGTGCTGGTGGGCATCAGCGCCAGCGGCTACGCGCCTTACTGCGTGGGCGGATTGGACTACGCCCGCTCCCTGGGAGCGCTCACCATCGGCCTTTCCTGCAACAAGGACGCCATCCAGTCCCATCATGCGGATATCGCCATTGAAATGCCCACCGGGGCGGAAATCCTGTCCGGTTCCACCCGCCTTCGGGCGGGCACGGCCACCAAAATGGCCCTGAACATGCTCACCACCCTCACCATGGTGCAGCTTGGCAAGGTATACGGCAATTTAATGGTGGATATGCGGCCCACCAATCAGAAATTGCAGGATCGGGCGATCCGTATCGTGCAGAAAGCGCTGGAGATCGAAGATAAAGCCGAGGCCGACGCGCTGCTGGAAAGCGCGGGCCGGGATGTGAAAACCGCCATCGTCATGCGCTCCTGCGGGGTGGATCGGGCGGCAGCCCAGGAAGCGCTGGAACAAAACGGCGGCTTTGTGCGCCGGGCCCAGGCGGCACTGTCGGCCGAACGGTGAGCATGGCCGACCAATAAAGGAGAGTTCAGAGTACAGAGTTCAGAGTGCAGATAATATAGCCGACATATTCAGGATGATCAACATATCTGCTAAATAAATCTGTACTCTGCACGCTGAACTCTGTACTCAATATTTGCATATCAAATGCCTGCGAATAACCGAGAAAGGGGGGAAAAGAGCATGCGAGTATTGCTGGTGGAGGATGAAAAAGGCATTTCCTCGGCCATCTGCCAGATGCTGAAAAAAGAAAACTTTTCCGTGGACCCCGTATACACCGGCACCGACGGGCTGGATTACGCCCTGGCGGGAATTTACGACGCCATCATTTTAGACGTGATGCTGCCGGGCATGGACGGGTTTCAGGTGCTGTCCTCCCTGCGGAAGGAAGGGATCAAAACCCCCGTATGCATGCTCACCGCCCGTTCCGGCCTGGAAGACCGGGTGCGGGGGCTGGAAAAGGGCGCGGACTATTATCTGCCCAAGCCCTTCCAGATGGCGGAGCTCATCGCCTGCCTGCGGGCCATTACCCGGCGGAAGGAGGACGCGCCGGTGATGGAGCTGGCTTTTGGGGATATCGTGCTCAATCAGCAGGAAGCCAAGCTTCTGTGCAATACTACGGGGCAATCGGTGAAGCTGGGGGCCAAGGAATATCAGATCATGGAAATGCTGCTGCGCAATCCCCGCCAGATTTTGAACAAGGACACCCTGTTCGAGCGCATATGGGGCTATGAAACCGACGCGGATATCAGCAATTTAGAGGTATATTTGTCCTTCGTGCGCAAGAAGCTGGCCTTTGTGGGCTCCCAGGTGAAAATCAAGGCCACCCGGGGCATGGGCTATTCATTGGAGGAGGGCGTATGATCCGTAGGCTTCGGCGGCGGATGATCCTGGTGGTGCTTGCCGGGCTTCTGCTGGCCTCCGCCGGGCTGGTGGCCGCCATCAACTGGATGAACTGGAACAGCCTGGAACAGCAGGCGGATCAGGTGCTGGATATGCTGGCCGAAAACAACGGGCAGCGCCCCATGCCTTTCGACGGAGAGAGCCAGCGCGCGCCCGTCAGGCCGGAGGGCACGCAGCCGCCGGAAAGGGGCCTCTGGGAGCAGAAGTACATCAGAAACAGGGGCAGCAAGGCCCTGATGAACGCCGCCAGCATGACCAATTTCTATACGGCGGTCATCGACGAAGGGGGCCAGGTGCTTTCCTGGTACAGCGACCGCACCGACCTGTACACCGATCAGGAAATCGCCGATATGGCGCTGTGGGCGGTGCAGGCAGGCAGGGACAGGGGCCGGAACGACACCCGGTTTTACTGCCTGACGGAAAAGGACGGGGAACGGCTGCTCATTGTGGTGGACAGCCGGCTGGAAATCCAGAACGCCGAAAGCGTGCTGCGGCTGACGGTGCTGGTGGCGGTGATCGAGGACGCGCTGCTGAGCGCAGGCGCGGTATGGCTCATCCGCAAAATGGTCAAGCCCGTGGACGAGGCCATGGAAAAGCAGAAGCAATTCGTGTGGGACGCCAGCCACGAGCTGAAAACGCCCCTGGCGGTGATTTCCGCCAACGCCGACGTGCTGGCCGCCGAGGCGGGGGAGAGCAAGCCCCTTCAATACATCCAGTCCGAAGTGCGGCGCACGGACAGCCTGATCCAAAATCTGCTCACCCTGGCCCGGATGGAAAAGGGCACAGTCCAGGCGGAACACGCCAAATTCGATTTGAGCCGGGCCCTGCTGGAGGTGGCGCTGCCCTTTGAATCGGCGGTGTTCGAGGATGGGAAAACCCTGGACATGGACATCCCGGACGGCATCGAATATACCGGCGACCAGGAAATGATCAAGCAGCTTGCGGTGATCCTGCTGAGCAACGCCCAAAAGTATTCCGACGACGGCGGAAAAATCCGCGTTTCCCTGGAAGCGAAGGGCGAGAAGCGCATCCTGCGGGTGCATAACACCGGCCCAGCCATCCCGTCGGAAGCCCAGCAGCGGATTTTTGACCGCTTCTATCGGGTGGATTCCTCCCATAATCGGGAGGTGGAGGGCAACGGCCTGGGGCTGTCGATTGCCCAGAATATCGTAAGCTTGCACAGGGGCAAGATCACCGTGCACAGCGCCGAAAACGAGGGCACGGAATTTACGGTAACGCTGTGACCGCGGAACAGGGGGAGGACATGAAAAAACTGCTTTCTTTCTTGATGCTCCTGGCGCTGCTGACTGGGGGCGCGCTGGCGGAAGCCGTTCCCGCCCCGGAACAGGTGACGGAAATCATTTTGCGCTTTCAGGAAACGTACCCCGACCGGTTTTTATGGGAATCCGACGGCGGCGCGGATTTCCTGCAAACGGTCAGCGAAGCCGCGTTCGGCAGCCTGCCCGCCCGGGAGGTGGAGCCTGTGGATTACGAAGCGCTGCGGCCCGGCGATATCCTGCGCCTTAAAGGGGGCGCATACAGCGTGATGATCCTCGAGAAATTCCATAACCACGTAACGGTGGTGGAAGTTTGGACGAACGGCCGCGTGTACTGGGGCCGAACCTTGGGCAAAAACGCCGTGGAGGCGGGGGATTCTTTCACGACCCGCTATCCCGAATAAACCGACGCATCATAAAAGCCCCCGCCTTTCATCGCTGAAAAGCGGGGGTTTTGCGATAACGGAAATTATTTGTCGTAGTTCACGACCAGGGAGAAGTCGGGAGCCTTCAGGGACGCGCCGCCGATGAGGCCGCCGTCGATTTCGGGCTGGGCCATGAGGCCCTTCACGTTCTTGGGGTTCATGCTGCCGCCGTACTGGATGCGCACCGCGTTGGCAACCCGCTTGCCATACTTCCGGGCGATGGCGGCGCGGATGACGCCGATGGTCTCGTTGGCCTGTTCGTCGGTGGCGGTCAGGCCGGTGCCGATGGCCCACACGGGCTCATAGGCGATCACGACCTTGGAGATTTCCTTGTCGGCCAGGCCGTTGAGGGCGATCAGGGTCTGGTATTCCACCAGAGCGTCGGTGTAGCCCGCTTCCCGTTCTTCCTTGCGCTCGCCCACGCAGATGATGGGGGTCAGGCCCGCTTTCACGGCGGCCAGGGTGCGCAGGTTCACGGTGGCGTCGGTTTCACCGAAGTACTGACGGCGTTCGCTTATTCCACGCCCGCTTCCTTCAGCATGGCGGCGGAGAGCTCGCCGGTGTAAGCGCCGGATTCCTTGAAATGCACGTTCTGCGCGCCCAGGTGGATGTTGGAGCCCGCGATTTCTTCCTTCACGGCGAAGATGTCGATGGCGGGAACGCACACGACGACGGTGGCGTTGGCGTCCTTAACCAGGGGCTTGAGTTCCGCTACCAGGGCCTTGGCCTCGGCGGGGGTCTTGTTCATTTTCCAGTTACCGGCAATAATCGGCTTGCGCATGGGAATCACTCCTTTTTATTTTTTCTGCGGGAGGATGCTTTTG
>CACWWM010000170.1 GCA_902764565.1 uncultured Eubacteriales bacterium | reverse complement strand
CCGCCAAAGCGGCCGGACTGCATATACACAGAACCAATAGAAGCGCAATACATTTCTTCATTGCTTTTCCTCCAGCTCCGAAACATTCTGAGTGTTTTGAAAAACAGGTATATATGTCTATATTTTTATGCGTTTTTGACCACTATCCACGCCATTTTTCCTGATCATTCGCTGCGCTTGTACCTCTTTTGATCCTGACGGACCAGTATACATGCGTGCACGGAAAACGCCGCATGCATATGGCCGATGACCTATCAATTTGTCCGATAGCTGTATTCCAGAACGGTGCTTTCTCCGTTCTCCGTCCAGACCGCATTCCGCTGGTTATCGTAAGAAGAAATGCGGCATATCGACGGGATCAATGGTTTCCTACCGTTCTTTATAATCCTTCCCGCCATGCGGTCAGGGGCAGGCTGAACTGCTGTTCGGGGGTACGCTGAACAGGCAGGCCATGATCCTTGATCACCTGCTCCAGCGCGTCGGTCAGGGGAGTGATCTCACAGCACGCCAGACAGGAAATGCGGAATTCTCCGTTATGCTCGATCATATTCAGGTGCAGGGTATTTCCACCGGCGGGTTTGCACAGGAACCGCACGTCCGTGATCTGGCAGGCGTAGGCGGTTTTGCGTATGATGCCGATATAATCGATATAAAAGGTGTCATGGCAGGTGGTCAGGAAACTGGCTGGCTTGCGGATTTCCTCCTGGTAGTCGGCGGCTTCCGCCATACGCTTTCCATACATGGCCCCCAGCATATTATAGACGGATCGGTACAGATCAGGATTCATCTGCTGTTTCAGCATGCCACGTAGCTGAGCAGCTCGCTGGGCGAAGGGCAGCGCGTCCAGGGGCGTGAAATTGATGGGCAGGACAGCTCTGGAGGAGCAGTTCTTGAAGGTCTCCTCACAGCCCAACATTCGCCGGATGGATATGGGTACGTTCACCATCACTGGTGCGTCGGCGTCGGGATGAACCAGTTTTATGGCTTCGCCTACAAGCATGGACAACATGACGGAGGGAGACGTGCCGTTTTCCTTCACAAAGCGCATAAAAGCGTCAGACGGCAGGCGGAAGCCGTAATCCCGCACGCTGCCGCTTGGAGTGCGGATGATCTCCGGCAGGTGATAGGGCGCGGTCTGCGCTTTTCTCTCCGGCATTTTGAAATCCGGCGAAACCTCGTACTTTTTTGAAAAGGGCTCAAAGGTTTCCGCTTCCGACATTTGTGTCTTATTTGTGCGGATTCCCATGGGATCGTATGCCACGCCGTCCTTCAGGCAGTAATAATGATACAGCACGGATTCCAGGAAGGCGTTGATGCCCTGACCGTCGCAGAAGCCATGGTACATGGAGAACCAGGTTTTATTGCCGTGCCAGGTCAGATCCAGCAAATGATAGTTGGTTTCCTTGCCGCCTACAACGCGGGGACCCGCGGCATGGGCAGCCTCCATGGGCAGCGGGTTTTTGGCGTAATACACAGCGCCATGGTCGATTTCCAGCGTATCGCTCAGATAGGGCATCCTCTGGATGGTGCTGTCCAGGGCGCGCTGGAGCAAATCGCCGTCGATTTCCTCCCGATGGCTTACTTCCACGGTGTAGACGGGAATATCCACGGGTAAATAAACGTAGGGACTGCTGGACAGAGCCAGTTCCTTTTTCTCAAAGTGCGGGCGTTGATTGCTCATTTTTCATTTCCTCCTCATTTTTTATCAGTGCTGCTCAGGCGGCAGTTCTATCACGGGGTTCAGATAGGATGCAAAGGGCAGCTTTTCACAGGGGATGCCCAGCTCATCCAGGATGGCGGCGAAAGCCTGGTAGTAGCGGTCAGATTCAATGGTCTGGGTAAAATTGATGTGGAAATACCCGGCCGTTTCGCTCATCAGCACGAAGGACGCGCCGTTGGCGGGCGGGGCGTTCAGATAGCTCACATGGGTGATCTGGCCGGCGTAGTCGTTGCAGCGCAAACCGCCCACATAATCGACAAAGAAAGTGTCCTGGGGATTGTTCTCGCTCATGGCCAGAACCTTTGTTTTCAGCTTGTAGGTGGGCATTTTCGCCCCCAGGTGAATGACCGTGTTCATACCGGCGCAGATCAGTTTGGGAAAATCTCCGTTCATATACTCTTTCAGGGCAGTGCGGAGCCTGGCGGCCAGCTCTCCGGCGGGAAGGCTGCGCGCATCCTCCGGCGTGGTCGGAAGAAATACAGCGCCGTAGCAGTTTTTGAAGGTCTTATCCACATGAAGGGCTTTCCGCAGGGAGCAGGGAAGAACGCACATGATGACGCCCTCCCGGACATCATTCTCTCGTTCGATAGCCTGTGCCATAATGGCAGCGGCCGCCGTGGCGGGGGAAGCGGCGTTCGCCTTGCACCAGCCCAGGAAATCCCCGGTTTTCACCCGCAGGGGCAGCGAATACATTTTCTCCACTTTGTTATCCATCAGCTCCGGCAGCCGGAAACGCTTTTCCTTGCCCGTGATCGCTTTTAGCTCTTTGATGTTGGCCTTTCGCCTTTCGATATGAATATCTGCCCGCTCCGCCGGATCGTAGGGGATCTTTTCGGTATAGATGCCTTCGTCGCTGTATTCCTTTCCGTCCTTCAGGCAGACATAGTGATAGAGCGTCGCCTCGATAAAGCGGTTGAAGCCCAGCCCGTCGCAAAGGCCGTGGAACATGGCAAAAGAGATTTTATTCTTCCAGTAGGTCACATCCAGCATATGGTAATTGGTGATTTCACCGCCGATCACCCGGGGTTTTTCGCTCTCAGCCACCAGAAAGGGCAGGCCGTTGTCGGCGTAGTAATAAAGGCCCCTCTTCCGCACAAAGGTAGAGCGGTAATAGGGCAGGCGCTTGAGCGTCTTGTCCACGGCCCGCTGAAGCAAATCCCCCCGGATATCCTCCGAAAGGCTTACCTCCACAATGTAGCTGCGCTTTCTTTCTCTTCCATAAAACTGGGTAGTGCCGGAAGCGTTCCATTCCTTTGGGGCGAACCGGGGACGAACATTCCTTTGTGTCATGGTTCAATCGTCTCCTTTACTCTTCAGCAAAAACTCCTGAATGCTGAATTCATTTTCATACAGGAAATCCATGCAGTAAATGGGTTTGCCGTCGGGATAGTCGGTGTGGAAATCGCTGACGGCTTTCAGGATGATTTTCGCGCTCATGGAGGTATCCCGCCGCTTGTCGATGAAGTATTCCGCGCCGCTGTCGCTGAATGACACCCGCAGCCATTCCGGCATCAGCGTGATTTTTACCCGGATGTTCCCGGCCGCCGAATAGGCGTCCGTGATGCGCTCGGTGAGCATTTCCTCCACCGCCAGGCGAATGGACAGAACGCGACGTCTTCCAAAGCCTACGCTGGATGCCAGCTCGCTGACCAGACTGGTGACAGGAACGATGGCGTAGCCGCTGTTTTTCACCACTACGTCGAACACCGTCACGCCGCCCGCCAGTTCTTCGTCCACCGCCAGGCGCTTGATCCGGGTGAGCATGTCGGCGTGCAAGGCCCGCTGATCCAGCTTGCCGTTCACATTCAAAGGAAATTGGTCGTACAGGAAAATGTGGGAGGGTATCTTGAACCGGGCAATCTTGGTCCGCAGACTGGCCTTGATCTGCTCCGGGTCGAAGTCATCCCCGCCGTTTAGCATGGTGACGCAGGCCTCCACGCTTTCCCCGTAAATGGGGTGTGGCGCGCCCATGACCTTGGCTTCCCGCACGTTTTCCAGCTGGTTCAGGGCGGCTTCGATCTCTGAGGGAGAAATATTTTCCCCGCCCCGGATGATCACGTCTTTGATGCGCCCTGACAGATGCAGAAAACCTTCCGGGTCGAAATAGCCCAAATCCCCGGTATGCAGCCATCCGTTTTCATCGATGGGCTGTTTTTCCCGCGGCAGTCGATCATAACCGTTCATCAGGTTGTTGCCGCGGGCTACCACTTCGCCGATCTCGCCGTCCGGAAGGAAACCGCCCTTGCCGTCCGAAATGCGGATGTCCAGCCCTTCGATGGCCTTGCCCACGGTTTGGGCGCGTTTTTCCACCAGGTCTCCGGGGCGCACCATGGTCAGCGGCGCGGCCTCGCTTTGGCCGTACATGTTGATAAAGGTGGCGTTGGCGAATTGCAGCTCCAGCCGCATCATCTGCACAGGGGTGGACATGCCGCCCGCGATCATGCAAAGGTGCAAATAGGGTACTACGTTTTCCTCGAAACCTTCCGCTTCGGCCAGCGCCAGATACACCGCGCCGACCGCCGCCATATCGGACAGGCGGTAAGCGTCGATCTCCCTAAGCAGCGTATCCGGCTTGTAATTGGCAGGCAGGCACACCGTGGCCCCGCGGCACAGATAAGCGTAGCTCATGAGCAGGCCCAGGATGTGGAACAGCGGCACCGCCACACAGACGCCACGGCCGGCGTATTCCGCTATGTTCCCGTTGAAAGCGTCCGCGTCAAAAGAAAGCGCCTGCTGGGAAATCTGCACGGCCTTGGGCTTGGAGGTGGTGCCGGAGGTGAAGATGATGAACGCCGTGTCATTCGCTTCCGCTTCGGTGCGGGCATCCGTTTCTTCCGCGCCGGTCTGCAAGGCTTTCGTCCAATCCAGAGAGGACGGGCGAATATCCAGACAATGGCTTTCCTCGATGCCAGCCAGGGCGGCCAGCTTTTGCATGGCGTTCGGGTTCTTTTTCGTTTCCGCGTTATCGCCGCAAAGCAGGAAGCCCGTTTCCGTCATGGAAAGCAGTTCGCCCGCTTCCTGGGCGCTCATGCTGTAATTCAGCAGCACGGCAGTGCCGCCCGATTGAACAACGGCAAAAAAGGCGATAAGCCAATTAGCGGAGTTATAACTCCACAGCGCGACCCGGCTGCCTTTTTCTACGCCCATTTCCCGCAGCTTTTTGCTCAATCCGTTGATGCCTCTGCGCATTTCTGCGTAGGTGCAGCTTTTTCCGTCGCCCACGATGGCGGGACGGCTGGGATAATCCCGGCATAACCGGGAAGAGAATAATGTATTTTTACTCATTTTATCACCTCTTGTTTATTCGATGCAGGGCGCGTTCAGCTCGGTTCCATTCACTTGGTAATGGTACCACATCGGAGCAAGTGTTATGTGTAGTTTAGCAGCTCTTATGCTTTGGAATTTGGGCGTTGGATAATGATAGGGCAAAAAATGCAGTTTCAGACGAAACCGCTCAATAAGGCACACCTGGCAATTGCCTCTGAAACATGAGATATTTGGAGCATATCTTTTATTCCGTGAGATGGTGTCCATCAGCGCGTTGCTCTCCGCTTGCAGGCGTTTCAATTCCGCATGGATTTTCTTCATTCGGTCGGCGAAATCCACGTCGTCCGTTTCCTGGGCAGCCACGCCCACATAGGCCCCCGGGGTGAGGCTGTAGCCGTGGTCTTCTATTTCCTGTAAGGTGGCCGCTTTGCATAGACCGGGCACGTCGTGCCATTCCCCGTCGCCGAATTTCTCGGTAAGCCAAAGGCCCTCTTTGGCTTCGGTAATCAGCGCATCAATTTCAGCAATACGCTCGTCCCATTCCGCCTGCGTTCTTTTTCTGGCGAAACGCAAAGCGCCTTCCAATTCAATTTTGGCTTTTCGCTGTTGCTCCTCTTTGTATTTATTCAGCGCATCAATAATCTCCTGAAAAGGAATGCTGGGTGAAATCAATTGATAAATTCCTTCCGCATGGGCAAGCGCTGCTTTTCGATGTAAATCCTTATGGTATTCATATAAAAGCTGCTTATATTTTTCTGTTTCTCCCCGATACAGCCACACGATGGCGTTCAGGTTCTTCATCTGCCAGGGCGACCATTCGTTCAGCGTCCGATCCACAGCGGTATAATAATTCCGGGCGTCAATGAACAGCACCGTGTTTTTCAGGTGTTCCGGTTTTCCTTTGTCAAAGAACCAGAGGGAGCAGGGCAGGGATTTGGTATAGAAAAAGTTGTTGCCCACGGAGATCATCACGTCCACGTGGCCGGTCTTGACCAACGCCTCCCGGATGGGCTTGTCCTTGTTGCCGCTGTCGGTGGCGGAGGAAGCCATCACAAAGCCCGCACGGCCCGATTCGTTCAGGTAAGCGTAGAAATAGGAAATCAAAAGATAATTAGCGTTGGACACTTCTTTATTCTTATTGATCCCCGGCATGCCAAAGGGCAGTCGCCCCGCCTCGGCGGCGGTTACCGATTTTACCTTGTCCACATTGAAGGGGGGATTGACTATTATCTGGAGTGTAATTGCAAAAAGTCTTAACACTATTATGCTTCTGGTGTCCACAAAGTACTGAACAAGCATGATTGTGTTACTCCTTCCTGCTGACTAGGGACATTTACTTGGGGCTCTGCCCCAAACCCCGAGGTTTATCGCTTTGGTTTTCCAAGGGAGTGACGCTCCAATCCCATTCTTACGTCGTTCTGTACACTCTGGAATACTATGCTGCACGGAGGTTGATGGCTTCGTTATGGACATTCTGGATACCGTTACGCTGGCTCCAGATAATGGCCATCACGTAATCGCAGCAGCCCGCCAGATTAAAAACGTCGTGATAGAAGCTGTTGGCGTCGTCGCCGGAAGCGATGCGGGCGTTCAGCCCATGCACCGCCATGTTCATCAGGCACAGCCTGGCGTTGTAATCCACCTTTTCTTGGCCGTAAAACGTCATCACCCGGTTTGCCTTTGCCCCATACTGGGCGATAAAATCCGCCGAGCTGACAAACATCCCGCCTGAGCCGCAGGCGGGGTCCAATACGGTGCCGTGGGTGGGTTCGATTACGTTCACGATCATGCGCACCAGGGATTTGGGCGTGAAAAACACGCCGTCGTCCGCCGCGATGGCCGGAGCAAACTTGTTAAGGAAATATTCATAGATGCGCCCGATCACGTCGTCCTGAATGTTGTTCAGGGCGCTGTTGTTGAAAATACGCAGCAGTTCCCGCAGAAGATCATTTTGAAAAATCGTGTAGGTCTTGGGCAAAATGCCCCGCAATTGTTCCGATTGATCCTCAATCAGCCGCATGGCTTCATTGACCTTTTCGCCAATGCTCGTATCTTCCGGCAGGTTCAAAAGATAGCTGTACCGCGCTTCCTCCGGCAGATAAATTGCGCTTTTCCCCCGAAAATCGATGGGCTCAATCGGCAGCATCCTCCCGTTGCGCACGGGCCGATCCTTCATAAGTTCCTGTTCCACAAACTGATACCGGCTGAACGCATACCGCAGAAAAATTAGCCCCAGCACCGGCATGCAGTATTCCTGGGACGTGAGTTTGGAATTGGAGCGAAGCAAATCGGCGGATTCCCATAATTCTCTTTCCAGCCTGCGAATATCAACCATAACCGCACCTCAAACATTTATCATCGGTAATGCTCTAAACCTTTTGTAATTGCTTTTTCATTATACCATAAAAACGCCGGAAAGGGAAGTAATTGGTAAGCGCTCGATGGGCGGCATGAAAAAGCCCTCCTTTTGCGGATGTATTATCCGCTTGGGAGGGCCTGAAATATTTTATTTGCTTGTGATTATTCCCACTCTCTCAGGCTTAACACATTTTGTATAATTAATGTGTGTCTGATTCCAGGTGGTGACTCTGATTCTCTGTGGTATTCCTATTCTCCTGCCTATACAGCCTTTGGTTATCAAAATGTTATCACGATGATAACCTGGGGCCGATCGCTAGGGAGAATGAATGGGTTCCACATGCATATAATAAAATGTGCCTGTTTTCAACTCTCCTTTAGCACGATGCACAGTCATCCATTTTTTTGCGTATTTCCTTCCTCAAATTGGTCTGGTAAGGTATCAATGCATATTATATCGCAGCTGCTTTTGCGTTTTGAGTCCGTATTATCCGTGATTTAGGATATCCTGACCATTCGCCATGGAGATCAGCTGGTTGGCCTTGTTGTACTGCATCTTTAAGGTGACAGCAACAGGCGCGGCAGGTGTAATATCACTGCTTGTGCTTACGCTTCTTCCCGCTTCGCCCGTGATTACC
>CACWWM010000169.1:909-6263 GCA_902764565.1 uncultured Eubacteriales bacterium | reverse complement strand
CCCTTGCTCCGCTTTTCATAGAAGTGGGCCCGGTTCCCGTCGATCACCACGCGCCAGGGCTGCCGGTTCACAGCGGAGGGCGCCCAGCGCACCATTTCCAGCGCTTCCCGGCAAGCCACGTTTTCGGAAAGGGGCGTATCAAAGCTCCGGTCAAAGAACAGCTCGGAAAAATCCTTGCGGGTGTCGGCCTTAATGCCCTTGCGCATCATGGTTTCCCGCAGGGACATTTTCTGCGCCGGATAGCCGATGGGGCTCACGCAGGGCATCACTTCGCCGGGCTTTAATTCCATGGCCCGTTCAAAGGCGGCGCGATCCATGGTGCCGGCGATCCAGGTGGTGCCAAGGCCTAAGGATTCGGCGTACAGCACCAGCTTTTCAAAGGCATAGCCGAAGGCTTCCTCGGCGTGGGGCTGCCGCCGGAGCTTTCCGGCGATATAGGCGTCCGTTCCCACTACCACGGGGGAAGAAAGGCCGTCCTTTTCCGCGCTGAGCAGCTTCCATTCGATGGCAATGCCGTAAGGGTTTTCGATGGTTTCCGCATAGCGAAGGATTTTTTCCGCGTCTTCCGCACGCAGGGGCTTACCGTCAAAGGTGCGCACGCTCCTGCGATGGCGAATCAATTCCATTCCTTTCACAGCGTTAAACCCTCCGTCCAGATTTTCAGATCCTCCTCGGACACTTCGCCGCCTAAGCGCTTGCCGGTATCCACGCACGCCCGATCGCCTACCAGGCTTTGGATGCGCTCGGCAGTCTTGCCGATGCCGCTGCCGCCGGAGGTGCAGAAGGGAATGATCTTCTTGCCGCTGAAATCATAGGCGGTCAGGAAGGTATCCACCGCGCTGGGCTCCCGGCCCCACCAGATGGGGAAGCCCACAAACACCACGTCGTAATCCGCCATGTTTTTTACGCAGCCGGTAATGGCCGGGCGGCAGTTCAGATCGCTCATTTCCAGGGTGCTGCGGGATTGCTTGTTGGTATAATCCAAATCCGCTTTGGTATAGGGCGCTTCGGGACTGATCTCAAAGCAGTCCGCCCCTTCCACGGCCGCGATTTCCCGGGCCACCTTGGCGGTCACGCCGCTGACGGAAAAATAAGCCACAAGCTTCTTGCTCATTGTTTTTTCCTCCCAATTTTTCTCTGATAAGAAATCAGTCTTTACAACGGATTCCTTATCTGCTATAATTGTACAGGACGGAAAATCTTCTGTCAATACCCCAAATTTTCCGTTGTAAGAAAGAAAAACCTGAGCGGAGGATAAACCCATGTCCCAGCATCACAATTGTCCCTGCACGGCCCAATGCGTATTGCAGTCCGCCCTGGAATGCATCGGCGGCAAATGGAAGCTGCCCGTGCTCTGTTCCCTGCTGGCCAACGGCGCCAGCCGGTATAACGAGCTGCTGCACAACGTACAGGGTATTTCCAATACCATGCTCTCCCAAACGCTGAAGGAGCTGGAACGGGATCGACTGATCCTGCGCCAGGAATACCTGGAGGTTCCGGTGCGGGTGGAATACGATTTATCGGAGCAGGCAAAGAAGCTTCAGCCCATTTTGATGGACCTGATTCAGTGGAGAATGGAAAACGGGTCTGCCTGAACCAAACGGCTTTGGCATGAACCGCCGCGCGGAGAAAGGAACGCAAAATGATTTTATACCACACTTCCGACCGGGTCATACAGTCTCCCGACATCCACCACGGCAGAAAGAACGCCGATTTTGGCTGGGGCTTCTACCTGACGCCCGACAAGGACTTCACCTACCGCTGGGCGCGTGACAGCGCCGTTGTCAATCTTTATGAATTTGACGAAGCCGGGCTGGCATTGCACCGGTTTACCCGCAGCACGGAATGGTTTGAATACATTTTCCATAACAGGCGGCTGCAGGACGGCCTGACGGCAGACGCGGTCATCGGCCCGATCGCGAACGACACGATCTTCGATACCCTGGGCGTGATCACCAGCGGGTATTTAACGCCGGAGGAAGCCCTGAAGCTCCTTCTGATCGGGCCGGCGTATACGCAGGTCGCCATCAAAACGGAAAAAGCGTCGGCAAACCTTCGCTGGATCAGCGCGGAGAGGATCACCCGCGCGGATGCGCAGACGCTGAAAGCAGAGCAGGAGGCCTATCAGGAGCGGTTCGCGGAGGAATTGATGAAGCTGACGGAAGCCCGGGACGCGGAAAAGCCCCATAACGAATGAGGATCACCCAACCTTTGGCGGAGCCGCGTCAAAATGCGTCCCCGATCCTTTCGCAGACAGGCGCGCAGGATAATTGCTGATCAGAATTGAACATACGGAGAGGATCCCCGATGAAAACAATCGTTATTCGGCCATTGACCGCTGAATTGAGCGCTGATTATCTTGACTTTTTCGATCACAGAGCGTTTACAGATGATAATCCAAACGGCCCGTGTTATTGCACCTCCCCCAATCAGGAAAACGAACAGATTGAAAAGATGGTCAATGAGTTTCAAACATACGGCGTGAAAGAAACGCTGCGCAAATATGCGGCGGAAATGCTTGGCAAGAACCAGATTCACGGCTATCTGGCTTATGACGGAGATCAATCTGTCGGATGGTGCAACGCGGCGGATATGGACAGTTATGCTGGGTTTGTTCCTGCATTTGCGAGAGATATCTCCTGTGGAAAAACGGTCTCCATTGTTTGTTTTGAAATCGCACCTGAATACCGGGGAATGGGCATAGCTTCTTCATTCATTGACAGAGTATGCACAGACGCCAAAGCAAAGGGATATGCTGCTGTTGAAGGGTACGCAAAGCTCTCTGATCAGCGAAATGATTTTGATTATCAAGGCCCGATATCCCTTTATCAAAAAGCAGGATTTATTGAAATTGCCCGGGAAAAAGGGCAGGCAGTCATGCGCAGAATATTGTAACAGCAGCGTGACAAGTTCCAGTTTTTTTCAGATTTTTGCAGTAGTATTGCCAAATTAAAAGCGCGGGCAGGTTTCCCTGTCCGCGCTTTGCAATGCGCAGCAGCATCAATCTTATTCCTGATCGTTTTCCGAGCGGAACTTGAACAGCTTTCTTTTTACCCGCTGCAGGGCGTTGTCGATGGATTTCACATGGCGGCCCAGCAGCTCGGCGATTTCCTGATAGCTTTTCCCGTCCATGAACGCCTCCAGCACCTGCCGTTCCAAATCGGAAAGCACCTCGGAAATTTGGGTCTGGATGCGGGCCAGATCCTCCTGGCTGATGTACAGCTCCTCCGGGTTCGTTACCCGGCCCTCGATCACGTCCAGCAGAGTGCGGTCGGATTCCTCGTCATAGAGGGGCTTGTTCAGGGAAACATAGCTGTTCAGGGGCACGTGCTTCTGCCGGGTGGCGGCCTTGATGGCGGTGATGATCTGGCGCTTCACGCACAGCTCCGCAAAGGAACGGAAGGAGGCCAGACGGGCGGGCTGGAAATCCCGGATGGCCTTGTACAGGCCGATCATGCCCTCCTGCACGATGTCCTCATGATCCGCGCCGATGAGGAAATAGCTGCGCGCCTTGGAGCGCACAAAATTCTTGTACTTGTTCAGCAAATACGCCAGCGCCTGGCCGTCGCCATTCTGGGCCAGCACCACCGCGTCCTCGTCCGTCATGGACAGGAACTGTTCAAATTCCTTCTGTTCGTCCACACTGGGAAAATCAGCCATGGAGTACCTCCAAAGGCATTAGATTTGGGGCTTA
Organism: uncultured Eubacteriales bacterium; assembly: GCA_902764565.1. Classification (GTDB taxonomy): domain Bacteria; phylum Bacillota; class Clostridia; order Christensenellales; family Aristaeellaceae; genus RUG563. Next base: position 2,569 of record CACWWM010000169.1, on the reverse strand, counting down.
CGCTCTCCCGCTGAAAGCGGCATACATCAGGATGCCCGCCGCCACGGAAGCGTTCAGGGAGCCCACGCCGCCCCGCATGGGCAGGCTCACCTTATAGTCGCAGGCTTCCAGCACCAGACGGCTGACGCCCTCGCCCTCCGCGCCCACGATCAGGGCCATGGGGCCGGAGAAGCTCACCTTGCGGTAATCCTCGCCGTCCATATCGGCGGCATAGAGCCAAACGCCCTGCTTTTTCAGCGTTTCCAGGGTGCGGGTCAGGTTGGTCACCCGGGCCACCTTCACGGTTTCAATGGCTCCGGCGGAGGCCTTCACGGCGGAGGGGGTCAGGCCCACAGCCCGGCGCTCCGGCACGATCACGCCGTGCGCGCCCACGCAGGCGGCGGTGCGGATAATGGCCCCCAAATTCTGGGGATCGGTCACGCCGTCCAGCACGATCAGGAAGGGCGCTTCGTTCTTTTCCTGGGCTTCGGCCAGCATGTCTTCCACGTCGTAATACCGATAGGCGGAAGCGAACGCCAGCATGCCCTGGTGGTTCTTGGTGATTTCGTCCAGGCGGCTGCGGTCCACGGTCTGGATGGGGATATGGCGGTCACGGGCCATGGAAATGATCTCCTTGGCCGTGCCGGACAGATCGCCCTTGGCTACCAGCAGCTTTTCGATGTCGCGGCCGCTTTTGATGGCCTCCCGGATGGGATTGCGGCCGGACAGCAGATTTTCCGGCGGCAGGAACGCTTCATCCCTGGGCGGTTCGGGCCGGAATTCCTTTTTCGGCGCGGGCCGCTGCTCCGGCTTGGGGGCGGGACGGTCAAACCGATCCTGCTTGGGGCCGGGCTTTCGGGGCGCGGGCTTTTCCTCAAAGCGCTTGGCATACCCCTCTTTTTTGGGCGCGCCCTGATAACCGGTTTTTTCGTAGAGCTTGCCCGGACGGCTGTCCTTCTTATACCCGTCCTTGCTGTTTTCCCGGCGCTGCTCCTCCGTTTTCGCGGTGGAACGGCGATAGCGGGTGCCCTCTTCTTCCCATTTGCTTTCGGCCCGCAGGTGATCCTTTCGGGTCATTTTCTTTTTATTAAAATCCTGATAAAAAGGCATCTTTATTTCTCCTCTTTTTATGTAAAATTGATTTGGGAAGAGTACAGAGTTCAGAGTGCAGAGTACAGATTATTTTGATCAACAAACGAAAATATGCGTTATATAAAGACTATATAAATCTGTACTCTGAACTCTGTACTCTGTTCACTCATTCACTGTTTTCGCCTTATAATAGGTTTTGATAAAGTTCCCGCATCTCCATGGCCTTGCCGCAGCTCTTGGCCCCTTCGGGGCAGGGGCCGGACACGCAGCCGGGGCCCGCGTTTTCAAAGATCACAGGAGCCGCCTGCTTGCACAGGCGCAGCATTTCCCGGGCCATGGCGCGGATTTCCCACTGGGCGCGATTGCAGCACCGGAGGGAAAAGAAATGCAGCAGCTCCCTTGCGTTCATGGTCACGGTGATGTGGGTTTCGCAGGCGTTGGGAAGCACGAAACGGGCGTCCTCGTTGCTGCCCTCGCCCTTGCCCAGCTTTTCCTGCCAGGCCACGTACCAGGCCTGCATCTGCGCCATCTGCGCTTCAAATTCCTGTACGGCTTCCCCGCCCAGTTCCCGGATGCGGGGCGGCACGAT
>CACWWM010000169.1:0-867 GCA_902764565.1 uncultured Eubacteriales bacterium | reverse complement strand
ACGGACAAATGGCCGGAAGCCACGATGCGCCGCAGGAACGCCGCCTGATCCTTTTCGTTTACCAGTTCTTTCAGTTCGTCATATTCCATGGCGGAATAGCACGTCCGCGCCGCCAAGGCGCAGGTCTTTTCCGGTTCGGGGGTAGAAGCCAACAGCTCCACTTGCAGGTGTTTTTCCGGCATCGCTTTATTCTTCTCCTTGAAGGTAGGGCAGCAGCTCCCTGATTTTCTCGCTCTGCCCGGTCAGATACAGATAGCCCAGCAGGGCTTCCAGGCCGGTGGCCTCCGCGTATTCCCCCACGGAAGCGGACTTGGGGGCTCCGTGATGGGGGTGGGCGTTGCGGCCCCGGCGCACAATGGCCGCTTCCTCCTCGGAAAGCAGCGGCAGCAGGCGGGCAAGCTCCCTGGCCTGGCTCACGGCGCTGACGGCCTCGTTGGCGGCGCGGTGCATGTCCTTAACCAGCAGGTTCTTTTGCAGCAGATGGGTGCGAACCAGCAGGGCGTGCACGCTGTCGCCCACATACGCCAATTGCAGCGGCGACAGCATCCGGGCTTCTTCGGGGGTCAGGGACGTTGAAAAATCGGTCATCATTATTTCAGGGCGGTCTTGCTGTAGGCGGAGGGGCTCATGCCCACGATGTTCTTAAAGGTCTTGGAGAAGTGGTAAGGGTCGTTCATGCCCACTTCGATGCCCGCCTGGCGCACGGTATAGCCTTCCTTGAGCAGCACCTTGGCCCGTTCCATTTTGCAGAAAAGCTGATAGCTCTGGGGCGGCATGCCCACTTCGGATACGAAGCGCTTGCGGAAGGTTTCCACCGGCATGCGGGACAGGGCGGCCATATCGTTCAGGGAGAAGCTGTCGCGGTAC
>CACWWM010000168.1 GCA_902764565.1 uncultured Eubacteriales bacterium | reverse complement strand
GGCGGCGCATGGCCTGTTCGTTCACCGTCATGCCGCCCCGCTCCCAATCGCCCACAAGGATATAATCCACCCCGTATTTTTCCAAAATATCCAGATGGCCCGCAGGATCGGCGTAGAAGGCTTTCACATCGGCGTGGCGCTCCGAATTATCGTAGCCGTGGAAGCTGAGCCACAGGTCGGGGCCGCAGACGATGCGCCGCCCGGCTAAGCTGCTGACGAAGTTGCGGTGCTGGTCGCCGGTCATGAACACGGCGTCCTGTTCGGTGCTGTTCTCCACGTATTCCGCCGCGGCCACGTCGGTAGCGGAAAAGATTTCATAATCGCTGTTGGCTTCTCGGGCCACGGCCAAAATACCGGTGGAGAAGAACAGGACGCAGCACAGGGCGGCGACTGCGGGCCGGGCGCGCATGCCTTTCAGCTTGTCCAGCAGCTCAAAGCCGTAATCGGGCCGGGCGCGCATGCCTTTCAGCTTGTCCAGCAGCTCAAAGCCGTAATCGGCGGCGATCACCGCGCAGAGCATGTACCAGATATAGAACAGCTTGTTGTTGTCGTATTCGTTGGGCTGGAACTGAATGAACTCCGCAGCCAGAAAGATCACGAAGGCCCCGGCGGCGATGAAGCGGCGCTTCTGATTCTTTTCCAGCAGGGAAAGCAATATCAGGATAAAGGGCAGGCCGATGTTTTTGATATAGAACCAAAGGTAGCCGTCCCGCAGGCCGTAAGCATTGCTGTTGACCCAATTGAAATGGATTTTGAGGAAATTGCTGTTGCCCACCGCCTGGCTGAAGGTCCAGGTGAAAAGCTGGGGCGCGGCCAGGGCCACGGCTAAACCGCCGAAGACGCACCAGAACAGCAGGGCCTTTTGCCTTTGCCCCCGGCTGTGCGCCAAATCCCACAGCAGCCAGCCAAGGCACATCAGGCCCAGGGCCAGGAAGCAATGGGTATTCACCATGGGCAGCATCCCTGCCCACAGGCCGGCTGCAATCAATTGCCGCCAGGGAATGACCCGTTCGGCGGACTGCGTATCTTCGGGGCGCAGGGCGTCGTAGAGCAGATAGATGCAGGGAAGATTGTAGGTGGAAAATTCCCGGTGATTGGCGGGGGTCTGATACCAGCCGTTCAGAACGCTCTGGATGCGGTTCCATAAGCCCCGCACGGCCTGCAGTTCGTTGTTTTCATAGCCGCCCAAAATTTCGCCTTTCATGTCCACCAGATACAGGAAGCCCAGGCCCCCGTTCAGGAAGAAGAACAGCGCGGCGAGAATGGCGGCGCGTCGGCTGTCGGCCATGCGGTCGGCCAAGATCAGATACCCGGCGAAGGTGAGGCCCGTCATGAGGATGCCGGGGAACAGGATGGCCCAGCGCAGGGAAAAGCCCAGGAGCATGAAGGAAGTAGAGAGGGAATCGGTCAGGAAGGGATAAGAAAGGAGCGCGCCGGGCAGGATGTTGTAATCCGGCGGGAAGGAGGCGCCGCGCAGGCCGGAGGCGATGGCCAAATGCAGGCATAAATCGCCGTAGGTGCTTTGGCCCACGTGCATGGCTCCGTCCACGGGGTTCAGGTTGTGGGTCCACTGTAAGCAGCCGCCCACCAGGGTCAGGGGAAGGGCCACGAAAAGAAGGGCCTTCAATAAGCGCCGATCCCGGTCGGTGATTTTCGCCCAGGGCTCCCGGCTGCGGAAAAATACCGCCCCTAAGGTAAGAAGGAGCAGCGGAACCATGGCGAGGGCATGGGCCGCCAGAGTGAAGTCCAGGAAGAAAGCGCACAGGGCGGGCAGCCACATCATCAGGATCAGGCCCAAACAAAGCCCCAGCCATACCCGCACCACCGGGGATTTTTTCGGCAGCAGGGAAAAGGTGATGGCCGTGCCGCATAGCATATAAAGAAGAAAATAGATAATCGCCAAACTTACAGGTTAAATTTTCTGTTGAAAGAACATCTCCCCCTTATGGCTTTCTCGGAAGGGGGTCTGGGGGAAACCACTCTTTGGCCCCCAAAGAGTGGTTTCCCCCAGAAAAATTTCTCATCCTCATCCCAGCTCGGCTTCCAGGCGCACGCAGCGGCCCACGAAGGTGAGCTCGTTGTAATTTTTCAGTTCGCTTTCAAAGGTATCGTCATACTTTTGCAGCATGGCCTGATAATCGTTGTAGCGCTTCACTTTGCGGAGGACGCGGCCCTGGGGGGTCTGGAGAAGCATAATGGCCCCATCCACGGCGGCCTGAGCGGGAACGACGAGCAAAAGGTCGCCCCGCTGGACGCGGAAGCCCCGCAGATCGTTGTCCGGCGCCATGAAATAGAATACCTTGTCCGGGGACGCGCCCTCGATTTTGCCGTTGGTGATGGGCAGGAGGCGGTGGCCCACTTCCTTCATGACGGCGTTGTATACCGGAACGTGCTTGAGCACGCCGGAAAGGGCGTCCAGCCAGATAGAGCCTGCCACGCCGGGATCGGATTCTGTTTTAGGTGAAATCGCTTTCGGTCTGCTGGGTCATGCCCATGGCTTTCAGGATGCGGCGGGCCTGATCGTCGGCGATGATGCGGGTGCCCGCTTCCACTTCCATCAAATATTTGTCGCTGACGCCGCATTTTCGGGCCACCTGCTTGTGGGTGAGGCCCTGGCGTGTGCGTTCCAGGCGAATCAAATCTCCTAATCTGCTCATTTCTTTCCTCCGAATTTAATTATCTCCATAATCGCCGTTTCCCGGCAGCAATTTAATGTCCAGCCGGGGGTTTTCCGCCGCCGCGTCAAAAAACACAGACAGAAAGCCGGGCCACTTCTCCATATTTTCGCTGGCAGCGGCGCAGTCCTCGATCACCAATTGGGTGTCGGGAAGATCCCGCAGGCAGTCGTACAGCGCGTCCAAATTGTTTCCGTAATGCGCGGGAAAATCCAGCGGCGCTTGGGCAAGATCGGCGTGGGCCTTTTCCGGGGTGTCCCAACCGGCGGCGGATAATGTGACGCGGTTCATTTGGCGTTTTCCTCCCGGGTAATATCCTCAAAGGTGGAATAATGATCCTCGGTATAGAAGATCAGGCCGTCGGAGCTGTAAATGATACGCTTGGCGTTGCGGTACTTGCCGTCAAAATCAATGTCACATTCAAAATACTTCCGGCCCCTGGCTTCGGGAAGCTGGCCCTCGTAGTTGCCAAACCGGTCGCCGCCGATGCTCCTGCCGGGGGCCACCTTCCACAGGTTGCCCTGATTGCTGACCCAGCCCAGGGCCTCGGCTTCTTTCTTGGTGATGTAGTTGGGCGGGAGCTCGTTAAACGCCCGAAGGTAAGCGGCCACGTGGTCTTTATCGCTGTACGGTTCGCCGCAGACCACGAAGGCTTCGTCTTTCCCGGGCGACGCGGTCACGGCGGGCGGCGCGTCTGTTACGTCCTGGGTAATCAGGCCGTAGGTATCCCAATCCAGGGCGCCGGTGGCCTTCAAGCCCCAATCCTTCTGGAAGGCAAGCACGGCTTCCTCAAAAGCCTTGCTGAAATTGCCGTCGATCCTGCCGCTGTAATAGCCCAAATCCGCAAGGGCCGTCTGCGCCTTGCGCACCTCCGCGCCGGAAGAGCCTTTTTTCAGGATTTTCCATTCGTCGGCGTAAGCGGAGGGCAGCCAGGAGGAAGCGCTTTTATTCAGGCCGGGACAGACAAAGGCGAAGATGCTGCCGCCAATCACGGCCAGGGCCGCTAAAAGCGCCAGCAGCCGCAGAAGCCCGCTTCTTTTCCTCTGTTCCATTTATTCGCCCTCCTGAAGCCACACGCTGCGGTTGCCGTACACGTCGGAAATGAGAATGGCGGGCTGACCCCGCAGCTGGGGCAGCTGCAGCGATTCCTGCAGGGCGGGCGACTGCTTGCGCCGGGCGGCATTGGCCTGGCTGCGGAACACGCCGTCCCTGAAAAAGCCGACGGACCATTGATCCACCGCGTCCAGCCCGGTGATCTCGCAGCCCTCCGGGGAGCGATAATCCAGAAGCCGCACGTCGTGGAACGCGATGCCGGGTTCAAATTCGGCGGTCATGGCCGCGCCGGGCGCACCGCAGGGAGCGCAAACCGTCATTTCCGTATGCAGCAGCCGTTTGCGGCTGACGGATAAAGCCAGGGGCGAGGAATCGGCGGAAAGGAAGCGCCTGCCCGTCTGGGCGGCGGCGGCGGCGGTGGTGCCGGAACCGGCGAACAGATCCGCCACCAAATCCCCCGGCTGGGTGGAGCAGAGGATGATGCGGTTCAGCAGCGCCAGGGGCTTCTGGGTATCGTAGCCGGTGCGCTGGGGATCCTTCTGCTGCAAATGGCTCACGTCCGTCCACACGTCGCCGGGGTACACGGGATCGTCGTCGTAATAGATATAGGTTTTGCCGCCGGACGAAATTGAACGGTAGGGCCGCCCGTTTTCGTCCACCGCCCGGCGCATGTGGTTGGAGCGGTTTTCGTTTCGGGGCAGGGGCACCGAAGTAATGTCAAAATACTGGGCGCGGGATTTGCGGTAAAACAGGATGGTATCATGCTTGCGGGAAAAGCGCTTCATGCTGCGCCCGCCGGACTGGTAGGCCCAGATGATCTCGTTCACAAAATTGCTTTCGCCGAAAATCTCGTCGCACAAAAGCCGGGCGTACACGTTCATGCGGCTGTCCAGATGCAGGAAAAAGGAGCCGGAATCCTTGAGCAGCGTCCTGGCCGTTTCCACCACGGGCCGCAGCAGATTCAAAAAATCCTGTTTGGTGGCAAAACGGTCGGTGTACGCGGGCAGCACCAGGGGATTTTTGCCCGAAGACCAGCCTTTTTCACCCACCCGCATGCGCATAAAAAAATCCTCTCCCGTCATAAACGGCGGGTCCAGATACACGCAGGAAACCTGTCCTGCCCAGCGGCTGAAATCGCCCCGGGCGTCCTGCAGCAGCAAATCTCCCTGGCGGCCGCTGCCGTGCGTTTCCTGTTTGCAGTCCGTTTGAATCCAGGCCATGGGCAAGCCCCTTTCTCAAAATGTTTTCAGCTGTTCGTTATATGCGTGCAGCGCGTCCAGAAACGCGGCGTGGGCGGGATGGGCATACAGAAGCCGGCCCGCCTTTGCGGCCGCTTCCACAAACCGGGGGTCCAGGCCCCGTTTCCCGCTTTCCATCAGCGGGCACACAGCCCAGGCCCGGCGGTCCATTTTTGCCCCCGCCCGGGTTGGCAAAAGCGGAAACAGCCGACAGGACAGGGGGCGCTGCATTCTTTCACAGCGCCCGTCGCAGATCAGCAGCCGCCCGCCGGGGATCACGGCGTCATCCGGTTCGATGCGCCAGCCCGCCGGAAGATCGGTATACAGCGCTTCTTCCCCCGGAAACAGCAGCATGCCGCCCTGACCGTCCTCGTCGCTCTGGCAGCAGGCCGCGCCGCAGGCGCGCCCGCAGTCCCGTTTCAGCGGGGTCACGCTTTCCAGCAGCGCCCTTGCGGCGATCACCGTTTCAAGCGGTTCCATGGCCGTTTTCCTCCCCGTTTTGCGCGCATTGCGTTCCTGTGTTTGATACGTTTTATTTTATCACGAAAGGCCGGGCTTGACAAGGCGAAGTTCAGCGGTAAAGACAGGCTTCGGCGGGCTGATTGCGGAAAGACGCCGATTTTCCGAAAAAAACATGAAAAAAGCACTTGCAACACCCATGATGTTGTGGTATAATCGGTCTGTTGTCACAAACGGGCGGTCCGCTACTGGCAGAAAGTGCCGGCATGAACGTCTATGAGGGAAGGAGGACACCATTCCATGAGCGAAATCATCCGTTCGATCGAACAGGCGCAGCTCCGTACCGATTTGCCCAGCTTCAACGTTGGCGATACGCTCCGCGTATTCGTGAAGGTTGTGGAAGGCAACCGCGAACGTCTTCAGGCGTTTGAGGGCACCGTGATCGCCAAGCGCAACGGCTCCAGTCGCGAGACCTTTACCGTTCGCCGCGTATCCTACGGTATCGGCGTAGAACGCACTTTCCCGCTGCATTCCCCCCGTGTGGATCATATCGAAGTGATCCGGCGCGGCAAGGTTCGCAGGGCGAAGCTGTACTATCTGCGCAATCTGCAGGGCAAGGCTGCCAAGATCAAGGAAGCCGGCCGCCGCTGATTCTTCTGAAAAGAACAAAAATGGCTTTGGGGAGAAACAACTCCGCAAAGCCTTTTTTGTGCATACTTTTTGGAAACAGGTCATTCCTCGGCCCAGGAAGAGAGCGCAGCGCACAGCGTTGAGCGTTGAGAGTTATTTTGATTGTCAATGTGCGGAAATACCGATTATTTGCCAGCGGCAAAACAATCTGTACTTTGCACTCTCAATTCTCAACGCTCAACGCTAAGCTCCGCCCTCTGATCAAAGTCCCTTTTCCTTATCGAACGCCTGCCACAGGGGCGCGTAGATGGACACGGCCAGCTCATGCTCCTCCAAGGTGCGGCTGAAATGCAGTTCACCGGTGTTGGGGTCCTTGGAACAGAAGTACAGGTAGCCGTCGGCCATGAACTGCTCGTCGGGGTAAAGGGCCGCCTGAATGGCCGCCGCCGAGGGCGAGCAGATGGGGCCGATGGGCAGGCCCAGGTTGGTGTAGGTGTTATAGGGCGAATTGACCTTTAAGTCCTCATTGGTCAGGGCCATGCGCTTGACGCCGCTGGCATATTTTACCGTCACGTCGCTGCCCAGGGCCATGTTTTGCCTGAGGCGGTTATGGAACACGGCGGATACCTTGGCAAAGTCCGCGTTCTTGGCTTCCTTTTCGATCATGGAGGCCAGGTGCTCCGCCCGGTCGTGGTATTCCGTTTTGAACACCGCTTCCGTCTGGCTCAGCAGCTTTTTGATGATATCCTCCATGGCGGCGTTGGTGTAAACCTCATAGGTATCCGGGGCCAGGTAGCCTTCCAGGGCGTACAGGCGGGAAGAAGCGCCCGGCGTCGCCAGCACGTCCGCGATATAATAGTAGGCGGAAAAATCCTGGCCAGACCGGCAGAGGGAAAGGAAGGCGCTTTCATCCTCGATGGCCCCCTGGGTTTTCAGATAGGCGGCGATATCCTGCACCGTCCATCCGGGGATGATGGTAATGTTGCGGGTGATGGGGTTGCCGTCGCCGGTGGTGAGCAGTTCCATGATCTCCCGCATGCTCATGCTGCGGCTCACCTTGTATTCCCCCGCCTGGATCTTCTGGCCGTAGCCCAGGAAATCGGCGTAATACTTGAACACCGTGCGGTTCTGGATCAGCCCGGCGTTTTCCAGGTTATTGGCCACCCGGGTGAGGCTGCTGCCGGAGGACACCACGAAAAGCGTTTCGGTGTGATCCGACCCGTCCACCGGGGCGAAAAAGCTCCGTTCCATCCAGTTCCAGCAGCCCATCACCACCCCGGCCGCCACCAGCAGCACGCACAGGCCCAGCATCACGGGCCGCAGGATGTTCCACAGCCAGCTGTACCAGAACATGCCGTATTCCCGTTCTTTGCGCAGCTTTTCCGGGGTATATTCCTGGTCATCCTGATACTTTTTCAATGCTTCCTCCTAACACAGTTCAACTGAAAGAGAGTTGAGAGTTGGGAGTTGAGAGTTGAGATTGAATAATGTTGGAAAAACCAAATCGTTGTTTGTTTCTGCAAACTATATCTCAACTCTCCACTCTCAACTCTTCACTCTTTTTTGCTCCGTTAGCCCGGCATGGGAAGATCCAGGCCGGACGCCTGGGTAAGCACGCCGAAGATTTCGGCCATCATGCGCTGCATTTTCATTTCCGCCATGAGAAAGCCGCTGGTGCGGCTGTCGGCAAACAAAAGCATATTCAGGGAATTGAAGCGCTGGCTTTCCTCCCCGTCCATGCCCTGGCCGGAAAGCATGCGCATCTGCATGGACGTTTGCAGCCTGCGGTATTCCTGGATCAGGCCCTTGATGCCCGCGTCCGCGTCGATCTCCTTTTTGAGAGCGCTGTATTCCCTGTATTCCGGGGTTTCCTGGATGGCCTTTGCCAGTTCCCTGGCCGCTTCCATGGCCTGCATAGTGTTCCCTCCCACACATTCAACGATACGGAAAGACGGATTCTTCCCGCGCGGTATTTTTGAAAATCAGTTGTCCGCTTCCTCTTCCTTGGCGATCAGGGGTTTGGGCAGGATGCCGCGAAAGGCGGTAAAGCTTTCGTTGCTTTCCACGGTCAGGTCTCCCCCGGTGCAGCGCATGGTTTCCCGGGCGATGTGCAGGCCCATGCCCCGGCCTTCGCCCTTGCCGGAAAAGCCCGGCTCGAAGATAGAATTCAGATTCTTTTCGGGAATGGCGGGGCCGTTGTTCTTTACCTCGAAAGAAAAGCTTTTCACGTCCTCGTTCAGGGTGATTTGCAGCCTGGGGGCCTCCCGGCCCTCCAGCGCGTCCATGGCGTTGTCGATCAGGTTGCTCAGCACCCGGCACATTTCCCAGGCGGGCAGGGGCAGGTTTTCCCATACGGCGTGAACGGACAGCTCCACGGCCACGCCCCGCTGCTTGGCCTCGGCCATTTTGGCGCGAAGCAGGGCGTTCACCGGCGCGCAGGCGGTTTTCAGTGCCTGGCTGAGGGACTGGATATCCCCGTATACCTGCTCGATATACCGATTGGCTTCCTCGTATTCCCGCATTTCGATCAGGCTGTACACCACCTGCAGATGGTTCAGGAAATCGTGGCGCTGCACCCGCATAGCCACGTTCAGATCGCTCATTTGGGTAACGGTTTCATCCAGGCCGTGGAGCTTGAAGGACAGCTTGCCCGCCCGGTACGCTTCCAGGATATCCACCGCCGCGCCCCAGGTCACCACCACGGCCAGCAGCAGCATTACGATGTCGCCCAAGGGGCCCTGTAGAGCGGAATTGACGCCGTCGGCAAGGATATACACCGCCAGCGCGGTCACGGCGATGATTTGCAGGGCGTTGATGATGATGGAATACATGGCCGCCTTGCGGACGTTCACTTGGCGCTGGATTTTCATGGTTCCGGGTTCATCTCCTTTCGCAGGGCGGCAAGGATGCGCGCTTCCATGCGGGAAATCTGCATTTGGGTGCGGTTCATGCGCCGGGCCGTTTCCCGCTGACTCAGCCGCAGGGTAAAGCGCAGGCGCAGCAATTCGCGTTCGGTTTCGTTCAGGGTGTCCATGGCGCGGCGCAGGTCTTCCCGCTGCTCCGCCGATTCAAAGCCCGCTTCCATGGCGGGCAGACGGTCCGAAAGCGTTAGGCCGTCCTCGTCCGGCGTGTTCAGGGACAAAAGACTGCCCGCCGCCTGGGCCGCCAGGGTGGAAAGCACCGTTTCCAGAGGCCAGCCCAAATCCCGGGCAAGCTGCCGGGGGGTGGGTTCCTCATGGCGCAGGGCGTAAAATGCTTCACGCGCCCGGGAAAGCCGGGCGGCCTGTTCCCGCAGGGCCCGGGGCGTGCGCAGCAGGCTTTCCCTGTCGCGCAGATGGTTGCGCACCGCGCCGGTGACGGTGGGCGTCACATAGGTGGAAAATTTATATCCTTTTTCCGGGTCGAAGGAGCGAAGAGCCTGCACGCAGGCCAAACACGCGGCCTGATACAGATCGTCGTACTCCCCGCCCCGCCGGGAAAACCGCCGGGCGATGAGGGCGCACAGGGGCAGGGCGGCATCCAGCGCTTCTTCCAGGCGCTTTTCGGTCTTATCCCGGGCATACTGGCACGCCAGGGCGTGCATCCGCTGGGCGTCCATGGTCACGCGCCGGCGGGCAGGGTCATGCGCACGCAGTGCACGCCCGCGTCGTCCTGATCCAGATCCACTTCCCGCACCAGGGTCTGAATGATCAGCCGGGCGATTTCCGGATCGGCCTTTTCTTCCTCCGGGCGGCGGGTGCGCTCCCGGGCGGTCAGCGTCACATGCAGGCCGTCGGGCCGGGGTTCGCAGGCAAGCGTCAGGGTTTCGGCGGCATAATCCTGGTGCAGCAGCAGCTCGCAGCTTTCCTCGATGGCGGTGTTCAGATCCTCCATCACGTCCACGGGCACGTCGAACAGGGCGCTTACGCCGCTGGCCGCCATGCGCAGCACCAAAACCCATTCTTCCCGGGCGGGAACCGTAAGCGTCATGGGCGTCATGCTTTTTCCACCACCTTGATATCGGGATCGCCCACCGCGTACAGCAGCGCGGCATAAGCGTCCTTCGCGTTTTTTACCCACAAATTCCGGGGACACAGCAGGGTGATGCCCTCCTCGGGCAGGTTGAAATATACGGGAATGTTCCCCGGCATGCCGGACAGCAGCCCCTGTACCTCCGCCATCTGCGCCCGTTTCAGGCGCACGTAGATTTTGGTTTTCGCGTCCTTGGCGATTTGAGCGTCGGTGCGTATGTCCCGCGCTTTTTCTCCGGGGTTTTCCAGCGGCTCCACCACGTCCGCCAGGAGCTTGATATCCTCTTCCTCCCGCACGGACAGACGGCCCGTCACCAGCACGGCCTGATCTTCGCTGAGGCTTCGGCTGTATTTTTCGTACACCTTGGGGAACAGGAGGCATTCCACCTGCCCGGTCTGATCCTCTAAGGTGAAAAAGCCCATCATGCCGCCCTTGCGGGTCACCTTGCTGTGGGCCTCCACGATGATGCCGCCCATGGTCACCCGCCGTCCGTCCTCAGACAGGCCCTGATCCTGCTGTTCCGATAATTCCTGCAAATAAGCGGTGTTCACCGGCAGCTTTTTCAGCGCGTCGGCGTATTCGTCCAGGGGGTGAGCGCTGCAATACACCCCCGTCATTTCCTTTTCCTGGGCCAGCAGTTCCTTTAAGGGGTATTCCGGCAGCTCGGGAAAGGTTTCGCGGGTCATCAAATCCTCGGCGGGCTGGCCGAAATCGAAGAAGGACACCTGGCCCGTCACGTTCTGCCTGCGCTGGCTGGCCTGGCTGTCCATGGCGCTTTCGTAGACCGAAATGCACTGGGCGCGCTTGGCCCCCAGGCCGTCGAAGCAGCCCGCTTTAATCAGGCTTTCCACGGCCCGCTTGTTCACATCCTCCCCCGCTACCCTTCGGCAGAAATCAAAAATATCCCGGAAGGGGCCGTGGCTGCAGCGGTCGCGTACGATGGCCTCCACCGCCTTCTCCCCCACGTTTTTTACCCCGCCCATGCCGAAACGGATGCCCCGCTTGCCGTCGTCCAGGGCGTCCACCGTGAAGGGGCGGAAGGAGGAATTGATGCTGGGCGGCAGGATAGGGATGCCCTTCTGCCTGCAATAGTAGATATAAGCGGCGATTTTGGCGCTGTTTCCGGTGACGGAATTCATCAGCGCGGCCATGAATTCGGCGGGGTAATGGTATTTCAGATACCCCGTTTGGAGAGCCACCACGGCGTAGCAGGCGGCGTGGGGCTTGTTGAAGGCGTAGGAAGCGAAGGAGGTCATTTCGTCGAAGATGGATTCCGCCACCTCCGCCGATACGCCCTTGGCCACCGCGCCGGGAATGTGATCTTCTTCGGAGCCGTAGACGAAGTTTTTCCGTTCCTTGGCCATTACGTCCTTTTTCTTTTTCGCCATGGCCCGGCGCACCAAATCGCTGCGGCCGTAGGAATAGCCCGCCAGGTCGCGCACGATCTGCATCACCTGCTCCTGGTACACCATGCAGCCGTAGGTCACGTCCAGAATGGGGGCCAGCAGGGGCGTTTTGTACTGCACCGTTTCGGGGTGCTGCTTGCCCCGGATGTACCGGGGAATGGAATCCATGGGGCCGGGGCGGTACAGGGAAATGGCGGCGATAATGTCTTCAAAGCTGCGGGGGCGCATGTTGGTGAGGAAGTTCCGCATGCCGCCGCCTTCCAGCTGGAACACGCCGTCGGTGTCCCCGGCGCAGATCATATCGAACACCCCTTCGTCGTCCAGGGGAATGTCCTCGGGCTTCAAATGTATCCCCCGCTGGGCGATCATGTCCAGGGTATCCCGGATCACCGTCAGGGTGCGCAGGCCCAGGAAGTCCATTTTCAGCAGGCCCAGCTTTTCGATGATGCCCATGGGAAACTGGGTGGTGATCACTTCGTCGTTTTTTTGCAGGGGCACATACCTGACGGCGGGTTCACGGGTGATCAGCACGCCCGCGGCATGGGTGGAGGCGTGGCGGGGCATGCCCTCCAGCGTCAGCGCGGTGTCGATCAGGCGCTTCACCCGGTCGTCGGTATC
>CACWWM010000167.1 GCA_902764565.1 uncultured Eubacteriales bacterium | reverse complement strand
AGCCCCTCGGGGCTGACCGTGGCGACCTTTTGATAAGAGCTCGTCCAGGAAACGTCGCCGCTCAGGGCGCCGCCCTGGCGGAGAAGATTCAGCTGCACGCTCTCTCCTTCAAAGATGGTATACTCACGCTCGGCAAAGGTAAAATCCTGATCCGCGAAAGCGATTCCGCACACGGCCAGGAGCAGAACACAGCATAGCGCTGCCGTTATCCAACGTCTCATTTTCAATTACCTCCCTGTCAAGTGTTGGCAGTTTGAGTATACGCCAGCAGCATGTTTTTGGCAAGAGCCGCACGGACTTTTGCGTAAGTTTTACATATATAAACGGCGGGCAAAGCATTTCCCGGTACGGCTTACGCGTGAATTACATATTTGGATTTGCCGGGGAGAACCCTGCGGGGCTTTGCCCCGCACCCCACCAGGGCGGTGACCGCCCTGGACCCACTCTTGCGGAAATTACTTGATGCGTTGAAAGAACTGGCTTCCCGCTGTTACTTGGAAAGAAAGGCAAAGTTTGTGTCCGTTCTGCTTCTGGCCCGGCGTCCGAAGGACGCCAACCCGGATGCTAAGCATCCGGGGAAAGCCGGGGAATAATCCCGTAGGGGAAAGCAAGCTTTCCCCCTGGGATTTTCCCGGCTTTATATGGGCCAGAAGCCTCTATCTTTCACAAGCCCCAGCGCGACGACCGCCTGTGGCGGGAATCTCATCGGCGGTGAGATCAGGCGAAAAGGAGCAATGTCCGCATGAAGCGGACTTGCGACTATTGAGCCTGCGGAACTGGGGCCGCGGAGGCCCCAGGGTAGCTCTTACTGACAAATCCTAATTCCTCATTCATGCGTAAGCCGTGCATTTCCCGGCGCTCCAGGTTGCGGCGTGGAAATATATGTGATATACTAACGGTGCGCCGCAGGGCGCGGAATTTGAACGGAACGAGGAAGCTCCATGGCGGAACCCATTATTGTGGCGGATCATGTATCCTTTTCTTATGAAGACGAGGGGCCCCAGGCTGTGCGGGACGTAAGCCTGACCGTGCAGCGGGGTTCTTTTCATGCCATTTTGGGCCAGAACGGCTCGGGCAAATCCACGCTGGCGAAGCTCATCAACGGCTTATATACCCCCGGCGCGGGCAAAGTGACCGTGTGTGGCATGGACACCCAGGACGAAAAAAACACCTGGGAGATCCGCCGCAGGGCGGGCATGGTATTCCAGAACCCGGACAATCAGCTGGTGGCCACCGTGGTGAACGAGGATGTGGCCTTCGGCCTGGAAAACATCGGCGTGCCCACGGAAGAAATGCCGGGCCGCATCGAAAAAGCCCTGCGGGACGTGGGCATGCTGGACTTTGCCGACCGCGCCCCCCACACCCTGTCCGGCGGGCAGAAGCAGCGGGTGGCCATCGCGGGCGTGCTGGCCATGCAGCCCGAAGCGATTATTTTTGACGAATCCACCGCCATGCTGGACCCCCAGGGCCGGCGTGAGGTGATGGCCGCCGTGCAGCGGCTGAACAGGGAGCAGGGCATTACCGTGCTGTGGATCACCCACTTTATGGAGGAAGCGGTAAACTGCGACGCGGTGCATCTCATGCACGACGGGCAGATCGTGATGTCCGGCACCCCCAAGGAAATTTTCGCGGACGCGGCGAAGCTCAAGCCCTACCGGCTGGACGCGCCGCCCATGGCCCGGCTGGCCCAGGCCCTGCGCAGCCAGGGCATGCCCATCCGGCCGGGCGTGCTGACCGTGGACGAAATGGCGGAGGAGGTGGCGCGGCTGTGCAGGTGACCTTAGCGCATGTGACCCATACCTATCAGCCGAACAGTCCCTTCCAGGCCACCGCCATTCGGGACGTGAACATGGAAATCCGCCCCGGCGAATTCCTGGCGCTGATCGGCCACACCGGCTCCGGCAAATCCACCCTGGCCCAGCACATCAACGGGCTGCTGAAGCCCACGGCGGGCAAGGTGCTGCTGGACGGGCAGGATATCCACGAAAAGGGCTTTGACAAAAAGACCCTGCGGCAGAAGGTGGGCCTGGTGTTCCAGTACCCGGAGCATCAGCTATTTGAAGAAACCGTGGCCAAGGACGTGGCCTTCGGCCCCAAGAACTTAGGGCTGAACGAAAAGGAAATCGCGGAACGGGTGGAAGAAGCCCTGGCCCGGGTGGGCCTCGGCCAGCCCGGCATCGCCCAGAAATCCCCCTTCGAGCTGTCCGGCGGCCAGATGCGCCGGGCGGCCATGGCGGGCGTGCTGGCCATGCGGCCGGAGATCCTGGTGCTGGACGAGCCCGCCGCCGGGCTGGACCCCCAGAGCCGGGAGGATATGCTGCAATTGATCGCCGGGCTGCACCGACAGGGCACCACCGTGGTGATGATTTCCCATTCCATGGACGACGTGGCCCGCTTCGCCACCCGCGCCGTGGTGATGGAGCACGGCACCATCGCCATGGAGGGCGCGCCGGAGGAAATCTTCCGCCACGCGGAACGGCTGGAACAGATGGGCCTGGACGTGCCCTCGGTGTGCAGGCTGAGCCTGAAGCTGCGGGCCATGGGCATCGATTGCCCGCCCGACATTTTCCGGGAGGAGCAGGCCGAAAGCGCCCTGCTGGCCCTGTGGAAAGGAGGCGCGGCCCATGGCGCTGAATGACATTACCTTAGGCCAGTATTACCCCGGCGACAGCGCGGTGCACCGCCTGGACCCCCGGGTGAAAATCCTGCTGCTCATCGCCCTGATCGTGGCGATTTTCCTGGCGGGCAACCTGCTGGCCTATGTGCCGGTGATCCTGTTTTTGGGGCTGGTATCTTCTCTTTCCAAGGTGCCGGTGAAAATGATGCTCAAGGGCTTAAAGCCCCTGCGCTTCATCCTGATCCTCACCTTCCTGCTGAACCTGTTCTTCCTGCAAGGGGAAACGCCCCTGCTGAACTTGGGCTTCGCGGTCATCACCAAGGAAGCGCTGATTACGGCCATTCACTATTCCCTGCGCCTGGTGCTGCTGGTGCTGGCCTCCAGCCTGCTCACCCTCACCACCCCGCCCATTACCCTGACCGATGGGCTGGAGCGCCTGCTCTCTCCCCTGCGGGTGATCCATTTCCCCGCCCACGAAATGGCCATGATGATGTCCATTGCCCTGCGCTTCATCCCCACCCTGCTGGAAGAAACCGACAAGATCATGAAGGCCCAGACCGCCCGCGGCGCGGACTTTGAATCCGGCAATCTGATCGCCCGGGCCAAGGCCATGGTGCCTTTGCTGGTGCCCCTGTTCGTCAGCTCCTTCCGCCGGGCGGGCGATTTGGCCATGGCCATGGAAGCCCGCTGCTACCACGGCGGCGAGGGCCGCACCCGCCTGCGGGTACTGAAATGCGGCAAGCTGGACTACATTGCTTGCGGATGCGTCGCTCTGCTGATCGCGGCTGTGGTATTGTGCGGAAAAGTGTATTAATTTTCGTTAAAATCCAAAATGGGGGCTTCTTCAGCCCCCATACCCCCGAACCAGGGCCCGCCTGGGCCCTGGACCCGTCTCCAGGTCGCCTATCATCGCTCCTGGGTGGGCGGCTTTGCCGTCCACGGTGCGCAAAGCGCACCCGAAAAACGAGGATATGACCAGGAAAAAGCTCGCTTTTCCCTGGCATATACCTCGTTTTTCTTTGCCCAGGAGCTCACTGTTTAATCTTTCCCAAGCTGGCGCACGTTGTTTGTTTTTGCCTGATTGTTGATCGCCGGGTGGGGTGCAGGGGATGCATCCCCTGCCGCGGAGTTTCAGGGGCCGCGGAGGCCCCTGACTGTATAGAATCGCGCAAAAAAGCGCCGGAAAACTCCGACGCTTATTTGGATGATCTTAGTCCACCGTGTAGGGCAGCAGCGCGATGGCACGGGCGCGCTTGATGGCCTCGCTCAGCTGACGCTGATGCTTGGCGCAGTTGCCGGTCATGCGGCGGGGCAGGATCTTGCCGCGTTCGTTGATGGAACGGCGCAGCCGGTTAACATCCTTATAATCGATGTATTCGATCTTATTTACGCAGAAATCGCACACCTTACGGCGGGGGCGCTTTCCACGGGGACGCGGACGCTTTTCGCCACGATCTTCAGACATAATCGTTTCCTCCTTCTATCGATTTCCGTTTTCAAGGCGGTCAGAAAGGCAATTCTTCTTCGTCTACCTGCACGAAGCCGCCGCCCTGGGGTGCGCTGCCGTAGTTGGCAGGGGCCGCAGGACGCGCCGCGGGAGCCGCGGGAGCGGCATAGCCGCCCATATCGCCCTGTTCGCCCTTGGGCGTCAGGAATTCCACGTCGTCCGCCTGCACTTCCAGGCTGGCGCGGGCTTGTCCGTCGCTTCCGGTATAGGCGGAAGCGGACACAGAACCCACCACGGAAACCTTGCGGCCCTTGGCCAGGTACTTGGCGCAGATTTCGCCAAGCTGGCGCCACGCCGTCACGCGGAAGAAGTCCGCTTCAGGCTGGCCCGCTTCGGCGTTGCTGGGCCTGCGGCGGTTCACCGCGATGGTGAACGAGCAGACGGATACGCCGGTCTGCGTGGTCCGCAGTTCAGGGTCCCGGGTCAGATTGCCAATCAGAAATACCTTATTCATCTTCGCTCCTCCGTTTATTCAGCGGCAGGGGTCTCCACAGGCGCTTCAGCTTCAGCAGCGGGAGCTTCCGCAGCGGGAGCGGCAGCGGCAGGCGCGGGCCGGACGGCGCGGGGCTTGATGCCCACTTTCCGTTCGATCAGCTTGATGACCTGGTAGCGAATTACGCTGTCGGAAATCTGAAGGTTGCGCTCCAGTTCCTTGGGAAGATCAGCCTCAGCCTGGAAGTTCACCAGAACGTAATAGCCCTCGGTCTTATAGTCGATGGCATAGGCCAGGCGGCGCTTGCCCCATTCTTCCACCTTGTCAACGCTGCCGCCGTTGCCGGTGATCAGGTCGTTGAACTTGGCGATCAGGGCCTTGCGGGCTTCGTCCTCCACAGCAGGATCGATGATGTACACCACTTCATACTTGTTCATTTCCATTCACCTCCTCATGGACGTATGGCGTCCTATCCTTGTAGGACGCAAGGATGTGCCAAGTAAGAATTATACAGGATGAGAAACAAAAAAGCAAGAGAAAAAACGGGGCTTTTTAAAAACTTTTTCAAATTTTTCCGGATTTTTTGCGCAAATGACGCCGAAAAGCCGTAGAAAACGGTGCTGTTTTGCGGTAGAATATCCTTGAATCCTTCCTTTTTCTTTCCAATCGGGGAAACAACCGGCCATTTAAGGAAATTTTAAGCGTACCGTGTATGATAAAAGCTGTAACCCAACCACCCCTGCGCCCAATGAAAAGGAGGCGAAGCGCTGCATGAACATTTTATTGGCGGATTCCAACCGGGATTTGCTGCAATGCTATGAAAAGCTGTTGACCATGGACGGCCATACCATCACCACGGCCTTTGACGGCACCCAGGTGGCCGCCCTGCTGGGGCCTGAAAAATATGATATCGCCATTCTGGAACAGCGGCTGCCCCGGATGGCCCTGGACCGTCTGCTGCAGGATCTGGATCGGGATCGCATCCCGGTGATCGTGCTGACGGAGGGGCCCGTCACGGTGAAAACGCTGCTGGGAAACACGCTGCCCAACGCCTACCTGATTTTCCCCTTCCTGCCGGAGGACTTGAAGCGCATGATCCGGGAAGTGACGGAAAAGGCGCGATCGGCGGAAACGCTGCACCGGGGCGGCGTTGCGGTGGACGTGGGCGGTTTCCGCATCGACGGCACCGCCGTGCGGCTGACCAACGGAGAAATCAATCTGCTGCGGGAGCTGTCCTCTCCCCGGCGGACGGCGGGAAAACGCACCCGGGTGATGATCCAGGCGCTGAACGAAAAGCTGAAAAACACCGGAAAAAACGGTGAAAAAACGGCGCGGATCATTTATGAAATGGAGAAAGGGTACAGGCTGGTGAACGGAAATGATTAAAACGAGAAAACGATTCGTGATTTTCGCCACGCTCTGCGTGTCCGTGCTGCTGTTCGTGCTGCTGGGCATCATCAACGGGGTCAACTTCACCATGGCCAGCCAGGACGCCGACCGGCTGAC
>CACWWM010000166.1 GCA_902764565.1 uncultured Eubacteriales bacterium | reverse complement strand
TATACTTTCGTGAGTTCATTTAAACACTCCCTTCCAGGGAGAGTATAGCACACTGGCCAGATCATTTCAAAGTAAAATAATTAATGTCGTTCACTATAGATTTTCGCCAGAGCTTCTTTCAAATCGACTTCTTTGCAAATATGCAGCAGCGGCAAGCGGATAAATTCAATATCAGTTTGACTCCAATGAAAATGATCACTTTGAAAATAAAAAGCCGCATATGACAGCTATACAGGAGCCTAACCAGATCGTTTTTTCCCCAATCGCTTCGCCGACAATCATGGCGACAACTGCGCCGGTCAGAAAAGAAAGCAGGATACAGCTGTATTTGACGGCCCGTTTTGTGGCGGCGTGATCCTTTTCAAAAATCCCCCTGTAATACAGCTCTGCGCAGGAGCGCATATTGCCCGTGCAGAAAACAGAGGCATAGGCCAATTCATCTTCAAATTTTCGGAATGAGCTGAACTGCATGGCAGCCAGCAAGGAAGTGATCGAATTGGGGATGATATCCAGCACCGAATCGGGCACAAAGCCAATGCCAAACAGGACCATGGACTCCAGAAATAGGATCCTGCTTTTCAATTTCCCGTTTTCGCCATTTTTCATGGCGACATGATTCAGGATAAGCTGCGCGGCAAAAATTCCCAGCCAGAATCCCAGGATAGGCACAAAGGCACGGAAGGCCAGCGCGTGCTGGCTGTGAACGAAGCGGTAGGCGAAAATGATCAGGTTGCCTGTTTGCCCGGTGGCAAATACGCCCCCGCGTACGGAATAGGAATATCCGTCCATGATACCGCCAAGAACGGAGAGAAGCATGGCCAGGTGAAGCCGCTCTGGTGTGATTTTTTGTGGTTTCATCAGATTTCAGGGCTCCAATTCGGGAAATAACTTGCAGAACGTCCGCACCGCTTTGGAAATATAGGCGTCTTTCCGGGTGACAAAATGAAAGTCTCTGCGCATGAGGGAAGAGGGTAGGGTGTAAAACACCAGATGATCCTTCTTCATGCCCTGGATCAGATGGGCGCTGGTCAGCGTGCAGCCCAGCCCTGCGCTGGCCAGGTGATAGGCCGTGGCGAATTGTTGGATGGGAATGACCTTCGCCGGACGATGCTCCAGCTGCTGGAAGATCATTTCGCTACGGGCGTGTAGGTTATTACCGGGTGTCAGCTGCAAAAAGGCCAGCTTTTCCAGATACTCTGTTTGAAAATAATGATCATAGGCCGCAAAGCCGCCGCTGCGGATGTCCTCGTCCGTCAGGTAATTGCTGGGCAGCTGGCATTCCTCCACACAGGCCTTGGGGACGGCTAGAAATAGATCGTCGTAGAAGGCGTGGCCGATGGATTGCAAGCCGGGATCATCCACCTGGCACATCAGGCACAGGTCGATTTTGCAGTCCGCCAGCAGATCCCGAAACGCGCTGGACTGCGCCTCCACGATCTGCAGGTCGATTCCCGGAAATGCCTCCGCGAATCGGCAGATGGCGTTCTGCAGAATATAGGAAAGCAGATAATGCGTGCCGCCAATGGTGAACACGCCGGTTTTCAGCTCGTTGAGGTCCCGGATATAGGCCAGCATGTTTTCTTCGGCAGGCTTCACCTTGTGATAATACTGGATGTACGCCTTGCCTGCCGCCGTCAGCTGGATGGGATGATGCTTGCGGTCGAAGAGCGGCATGCCCAGCTCGTTTTCGATACGCTGGATGGCCATGCTCAGGGACGACTGGCCGATATACAGCTCATCCGCAGCTTTGCTGAAAGAGCCGTATTGATAAATGGCGTATACCATGTCCATATCTTTCATACTGCTGCCTCCTTTGTCTGCCGGCCAAAAACACGAAGCGGGGATGCCGTTTTTCGGGCGGCATCCCCTGGTTTCTTATGGGGTCATTTTACACGTAACGGCACACATGGTCCACAGCCACGTCGGAGAAGCCGAAGGCCTCCGCTTTGGTCATCTTGCCGTTGCAGATATCCTCGATGTTTTGCACCATTTCCTTGCCCATCTGCTGATAGGTCTTTTCGCCCCGCACGATCGCGCTCAGGTCGATGTCCATGTTGTCCTCCATCTTCTGGTAGGTGCGGCCGTTGGCGGTCACTTTCAGCACCGGCGCGATGGCGTTTCCCGTGGGCGTGCCGCGCCCGGTGGTGAAGATCACAGCCTGGCAGCCCGCGGCCACCATGGAGGTAACGGAAGAAATATCATACCCGGCGGTATCCATCACGATGGCACCGTGCTGGGTGGGCCGTTTGGCCTGTTCCAGCACTTCCACGATGGGCCGGGTGCCGCCCTTGCGGATGCAGCCCAGGGATTTTTCATCCAGGGTGGACAGGCCGCCCGCCTTGTTGCCCGGGGTGGGCTGACCGGCGCGGCAATCCTGACCGGCTGCGGTCAGATGCTTTTCGTATTCACGGCAGACCTCGATGACCTGATGCTGGATCTCCCGGTTGGCGGCGCGCTTGGCCAACACATGCTCGGCGCCGATCCACTCGATGGATTCGCTCATCATCACGGTGGCGCCCATGTCCACCAGGATGTCGCTCAGCTCGCCCACAGCAGGGTTGCTGGCGATGCCAGAGGTAGCGTCGGAGCCGCCGCACTCGATGCCCAGGAAGAACTCAGACACGTCGAACAGCTCTTTTTGCTGCATGGCAGCCTCAGCAGCCATATCACGGGCAGCGCGGACAGCCTTTTCGATGGTTTTCAGAGTGCCGCCTTCATCCTGGATGCCGAAGGACACCACAGGCTTGGAGGTCAGCTTCTGGATCTTTTCCTTGAGCTTCATATGCGGCACGGTTTCGCAGCCCAGGCCGATGATCACCACGCCGTACACATTGGGATTGCAGGCAAAGCCGGTCAGCACCTTCTGGCTCATCTCGGTATTGGCGGCCACGTCGGAGCAGCCGGTGTTGAACACGATGTTCACCGCACCCCGCACCTGGCTGGCCACGATGCGGCTGCTTTCGCTGCCGCAGGCGCAGGTGGGCAGGATCAGCACGTGGTTTCGGATGCCGGGACGGCCCTCCGCCCGGCGATAGCCCCAGAATTTGAAGCCTTTCAAATCGGGCGCGCCGGCAGACTGCTTGGCGCACATGACGAAATCCTCGCCGGCCAGCTCGTTGTCATAGTCGCGGGGCACACTGAACAGGTTGTGATCGGCCACCCACTGGCCAACCTCGATATCGCAGGACACTTCGCCCAGGCTTTCGCCGTACTTGATCACCTGGCCGCCCTTTTGAATGGGGGCCACGGCGATCTTGTGGCAGTAGGGAATCGCTTCCTTGGCGACCACCGTGCAAAGCGCCTCGCCCTTGCGATAGCACACGGTTTCGCCCACAGCGATCTCCACCATGCAGGTGACAACGTTATCGGTGACATCCATCATCAATGCATTGATGCTCATAGATTTCTCCTTTTATCAGGCGGCTTCGTGGGTCTTGTTGTATTCTTCTTCGCTCATCATCGGGCCCAGCTTGCCTTCAAACTTGGACACCACCAGGGCGGTGGCGCCGTCACCGAAGATGTTGGGGATCATGCGTCCCATGTTCAGGAAGCGGTCCACGCCGGCCAGCAGGCCAACGGCTTCGAGGGGCAGACCGGCGGCGTTGAGCACCACAGTCAGCATGATCAGGCCGGAGCCAGGCACGCCGGCGGTGCCGATGGAGGCCAGCACGGCAGAAAGCATGATCATGATCTGCTGGCCAATGCTCAGGTCGATGCCAAACACCTGGGCGGCGAAGATGGCGGCCACGGCTTCATAGATGGCGGTGCCGTCCATATTGATGACCGCGCCGAAGGGGATCACGAAGTCCGCCACGTCGTCAGCAGCGCCCATGCGCTTGGCGGTTTTCAGGTTCAGGGGAATGGTGGCCACGCTGGAGCAGGTGGCAACAGCAAACAGGATGGTTTGCAGGTATTCCTTCACAAAGCGGATGGGGTTGCGGTGGCAGATACCGCCGATCATCAGACCGGCCTGGGTAAACAGCGCATGGATGATGCAGCCCAGGTACACCGCGGCGATGGCCTTGGCATACGGTCCCAGGATGGCCAGGCCGTAGGTGCCCACCACCCAGGCCATCAGGCCAAACACGCCGATGGGAGAGAACCACAGCACGATGTTGGTGATCTTCTTCATCACTTCCGCTACACCGGCAAAGAACTTCTGCACGGTGCCGCGGCCCTTGTCTTCGGGGATCAGGGTCAGCGCGAAGCCGAACAGTAGGGCGAAGAAGATGCACTGCAGCAGGTTGGCGCTGCTCATGGAGGAGAAGATGTTGGTGGGGATGATGCCAAGCAGAGTGTCCAGGATGTTCATCTTCTTGGACGCATCGGCGGTCAGACCCTCGGTGCTGATGGTGATGCCCTTGCCCACAGCCAGCACATTGGCCACCACCAGGCCGATCAGTATGGCGACAGCCGTTGTGACCATGAAAATCAGGAAGGTGCGACCGGCGCGCTTGCCCAGTTTCTTCATGTCGCCCACATCCGCGGCGGCGGTGATCAGCAGGCTCATGACCAGCGGCACAACCACCATGTTCAGCAGATTGGTCAGGATGGTGCCCAGAAATTTGAGCTCCTTGCCCGCTTCGGGGGCCACAATACCCAGAACGATACCGGCAATAAAGCCGATCAGGATCCAGGTGAACAGACCAACTTTTTTCAGTAGTTTCACGTTTTCTTCCTCCCTTGTGTTGCGTTCAGATTTGTTGCCTGAAACGAAGAATTGTTAATTTGATTGTAGGGAAGAAGTCAAAAACGGTCAATTTGAATCCTAAATAGACACATTCGTTTTTTTGATGGCTTTTTCCTGCCTTCATGGAGATTTTTGACTTGGAACAAACTGCCGAAAGCTATACGCGCATTCATTCAAAGGAATATGGAATATGAACGATCCATATCTATCAGTTTTTTTGATAAGGCGATCTGCGCGCGCTCCATTTTTTGTTTTGGTTCATATGTTTCCCTTTCATGAAACAGATCTTTTTTGTTTCTTTTTTGCTATATAAACCCAGATATAATACTTACAGTATCGATAATCGGTCTGCTTGATCAGATTAAGCGGGTGGAACGAATAGGCCTGCGGGCCGGCATGCTGGTGGGGATTGCCGGGGTTATCATGGCCTGGCCGGTGTATCAGAAAGTGGTCCGGAAAGAAAGAAGCCGGGCAGCGGATGAAATCATGCGCCTGACCGCGAAGGAGTAAAGGCGTTCGGAAGAAAAGCAGAAAGCGGCTGTCTCAAATGCATGAGGCAGCCGCTTTTCATGTATACGGGTTTACCGGCCTGCAGCGGGGGAACAGACCGCAGGCCGGTAAAAGGGCAGGACATTACTCGCCGTAGGCGTTCGTGTATACGCGCTGGTTGATTTCCATGTACTGGTCCAGTCCTCTGTCCTTC
>CACWWM010000165.1 GCA_902764565.1 uncultured Eubacteriales bacterium | reverse complement strand
GTAGAAAAATATACAGATTATCCACCAGAAATACGCGATGCGTTAAAGGATAAATATGCAAAACAATTTGAAGATAAGTGGCAAGTTAATTCTTTTGTAGATGGATATGCTGGAGTAATGGATAGAAAAACAAAAAAGTGGGGGTGTATTAACAATAAGGGGAAGATTGTATTCCCTTGTGAATATGAAGGTGTTGGCTATGGGGAAAAGTATTTTGCTCTTATAAAGAATCAAAAACTAACCATTGTTGATACAGACGGTAATATTCTTTTCTGATCTGTATACTCTCTATATTCTTTATTCTTTGCAGAATATGGTGGCTCTCCTGTCATGTGTTTTGGGCTTCTTCATTTTCAAGCAGTAGTTGCAATAAAATACAGTTGAAAAACAGTCCCACCCTTGACACGCGCGAAAAAATGCATTATGATGCTGCTGTAAACCGATGAAGCGGAGATCAAACCGCAGCGCGCACTTACAGAGAGCCGGGGAAGCTGGGATCCCGGCAGAAAGCGGCGCGGCAAATGGACCGCCGAGGGAAAGGTGAACGGCGCGGGCGACGCGCCCTGTATCCGGCCCGTATGTCTGCGTTAAAGACAGGGAATGTGATGGCATTTCCGCAGAGAGGATGCGCGGGGCTTTGCCCTGAGCGTCAACAAAGGTGGTACCGCAAGGCATGAATCAATGCCCTGTCCTTTGAAGGGGACAGGGCTGTTTTTTTGTAAGGAGGCGCGTTTTCATGGCAATCCGTCATTTGGTGCTGATGCGTTTGAAGCCCGGCGTGTTCACTCCGGAAGCCCGGAAGGATTATGAAGATACCTTCGCCGCCCTGAAAGCGGCGCTGCCTGAGGACATATTGGACGCGAAGGTGTACGAAAACGTTGTTGACCGGCCCCAGAACATGACCGTCATGATCGAAATGATCCTGAAAAACGAAGCCTCCCTGCCCACGTATCTGAAGCATCCTCTGCACCGGGAAATCGGAAAGCGGTACAATCCCTTTGTGGAAGCCATCGCCTCCTTCGACTGCGAGGTGGACGGCAAATGATCCATTCCATGCCGGAATATTCCCTGCGGCTTCCCGCCTGGACGGTGGGGGAAAACGCCCTGGAAAAGCTGCGGGAAATCTGCCCCAAGGGGCAAAATGCCGTGGTGATCGGCGGGAAAAAGGGCACGGCCGCCCTTCGCGGCAAGCTGGAAAAGGCCGCAGAGGGCCACGTTTCCATCCTGGACTTTCTCTGGTACGGCGGGGAAGCGTCGGAGGAAAATATCAGGGCGCTTTCCGAAAAGGACGCCGTGCAGAAGGCAGATATGCTTTTCGCCGTGGGCGGCGGCAAGGCTCTGGATACCTGCAAAGCCCTTGGCTTCCGCATCCATAAGCCGGTGTACGCTTTCCCCACCATCGCTTCCACCTGCGCCGCCTGCACGGCGGTGGCCATCCTGTACCACCCGGACGGCAGCTTCGCCGCCCCCTGCTTCCTGCCGGGGCCGCCCTGCCATACCTTTATTGATACGGAGGTGATCGCATCCGCGCCCGAGCGGTACTTGTGGGCCGGGCTGGGCGACACCTACGCCAAGTTCTTTGAATCCACCGTGTCCAGCAAGGGAGACGACCTGGCCTACTATCACGCCCTGG
This sequence comes from uncultured Eubacteriales bacterium, assembly GCA_902764565.1. Classification (GTDB taxonomy): domain Bacteria; phylum Bacillota; class Clostridia; order Christensenellales; family Aristaeellaceae; genus RUG563. The sequence continues at coordinate 3,843 of CACWWM010000165.1, read as the reverse complement.
GCGTCAGCGTCAGCCGTTCCTGCCTGGAACCGCTGCTGCAATACGGGGAAAAGGCCTTCCGCGATCACCGGAAAAAGAAAGCGACCGAGGAACTGACCCAGGTGATTTTGACGATCATCGTCACAACGGCCATTGCCTCCATCCTGCTGACGGCGGATCGGATCATTGATTACAATACGGGCCTTGCCCACGCCGTATTCTACGCCCTGACCGCGTTCCCGGAGCTGCATGTGGAACGGGATCACCTGCACGGCGAGGTGGTGGGCTTCGGCGTTCTGATCCTGCTGCTTGCGGACGGACAGGAGGATATGTTCCGCAAAATGTACGCTTTTAACCGTTCCGTGGGCCTGCCCACAGAGCTTTCCCAAATCGGCGTCACGGAAAAGGATCTGGAAAAGGTGCTGCCCAAGGTCTTATCCATGCCCGATATCGCCCACAATCCGTACCCTGTCACGCTTGATATGCTGTCCGGCGCGTTCCGGAAGCTGCAAGAAATGAGCCAACAATAAAAGGAGGAAACGAACATGAAAAAGCTGGTATCTTTATTGGTTGCCCTGTCCCTGGTGCTGTGCTGCGTATTTGGCGCGGCGGCGGAAGACAAGAAGCATTACAAAATCGGCATCGTGCTGATGATCGAAAACGGCGCTTTCGTGGATATGAAAAACGGCGTGATTAAAGGGCTGCATGACTTGGGCTATGTGGAGGGCGACAACCTGACCATCGATTATCAGTGCGCCCAGGGCGACGCCACCAATTTGCAGACCATCTGCCAGAATATGGCCGACGGCTCCTACGACGTGGTCGTCACCGTCGCCACGCCGCCCACCCAGGCGTTCGTGGGCCTTGAATCCGACACGCCCAACGTGTTCTGCTCCGTGGCCGCGCCGGTCGCCGCCGGGGTCATGAGCGCCCTGGACACCCCGGACATGAACGCCACCGGCACCTCCAACGCCATTCCCGCCGGGGATATCATCGGCCTGGGCCTGAAAATCACCCCCGACGTGAAAACCTTCGGCCTGGTTTACTCCACCAGCGAGGTGAACGCCGTGAACGCCATGAACAACGCCAAGGAATACCTGACCGCCAACGGCTTCAAATTCATTGAAAAGACCGTGGCCAACTCCGGCGAAGTGCAGACCGCCACCCAGGCCGTGCTGGATCAGGGCGCGGACGTGATCTTCGTCGCCAACGATTCCGTGGTGCAGGCCGCCGTGGATATCATGGCTGAAATGTGCATCGAAGAGGGCGTGCCCACCTACTGCTGCTCCGCCACCACCGTGCTGTCCGGCTGCCTGGCTACCCTGGCCATGAGCGACGAATTCATCGGCATTGAAACCGCCGCCATGGTGGATAAGGTGCTCAAGGGCACGCCCATCGCCGAAATCCCCGCCGTGGTGATCCCCGCCAACATCGTGTCCGTCAACAGCGACACCCTGGCCGCCCTGGGCCTCGAATTGCCCCAGGAAGTGCTGGCCATGGGCGAAGTGCAGTATCTGCCCGTCAAGTAAAGCTCAACTCCGTTTGGAAAAATCAGCTTTTCGACGTTACCGATAAGAGTACAGAGTTCAGAGTGCAGAGTACAGATTTATTTTGTGCCCACAGGTTGTGCGCCAAAGTGTGCTCACATGAATATCTGAACTCTGTACTCTGAACTCTGTTCTCTGCGTGCTGTCCACACAATAAGCCAAAGGAATGATTTCCATGAAACTGTTGATCGGTTCCCTGCAATTGGGATTGCTGTACGGCGTCTTAGCGCTGGGAATATATATCAGCTTCCGCATCCTGTCCATACCGGATCTGACCACCGAAGGCAGCTTTGCCTTCGGTCTGTCCGTTTCCGCCGCCATTACCGCCGCCGGGCATCCGGTGCTGGCGATCCTCGCCGCCATGGCGGCGGGGGCGCTGGCGGGGAGCGTGACGGGGCTTTTGCAGACCCGCTTCCGCATCCATCCCATTCTGTCCGGCATCATCACCATGAGCGGGCTGTATTCCATCAATCTGGCGGTGCTGAGCGGGTCGCCGAACCTGTCGCTGGTGCGGGCGGCCACGCTCTTTAAGCTCATCCCGTTCCTCAGCAAAAACGACGCCATGACGGTGATCCCCATCGTGATGGCTCTGCTGTTCCTGGTGCTGATCATCCTGTTTTTCCATACCCACATCGGCATGTGCATCCGGGCGGTGGGCGACAATGAAGATATGGTGCGGGCGTCCTCCATCAACGTGAACGCCTGCAAGGTGCTTTCCTTCTCCGTTTCCAACGCGCTGGTGGCCCTGTCCGGGGCCCTGATCGCCCAATATCAGGGCTATGCCGACGTTTCCTCCAGCACCGGCATTCTGGTGGTGGGGCTGGCCTCGGTCATCATCGGGGAAGCCGTCTTCGGCAGGCGCAGCGTGACCCTGGGCTTTATTTCCGCTGTGGTGGGCTCTCTGGTATACCGCTATATCATCGCCCTGGCGACCCGTTACAGCCCGCTGCCCGCGTATATGCTGAAGCTGGTGTCGGCGGTGATCGTGGCCCTGGCCCTGGCGATTCCGGCGCTCAGGCAGAACATGAAGGAAGCACGGCAGAAGCAGGGAGGGAAAGCCCATGCTTGATATTCAGAACGCGGTAAAGGTTTTTGAAAAAGGCACGCCCATCGAGCATACCGCCTTGAACCATGTGAGCCTGCATATGGCCCCCGGGGAATTCCTGACCATCATCGGCTCCAACGGCGCGGGAAAATCCACCCTGTTCAACGCCATCTGCGGCTCCTTCCTGCTGAACGAGGGCCGCATTGCCCTGGACGGGCAGGACATCACCTTTCTGAAAGAGCATAAAAGGGCGCTGCACATCGGCCGGGTTTTCCAGGACCCCATGAAGGGCACCGCGCCCCATATGACCATTGAAGAAAACCTGAGCCTTGCCTATTCCCGCGCAACGGCTAAGCCCCTGAGCTTCGCCCCCTCACGGAAGCAAGCTGCGCTGTTCCGGGACAAGATCGCCGAGTTCGGCATGAACCTGGAAGACCGCATGAAAACCAAGGTGGGCATGCTCTCCGGCGGCCAGCGCCAGGCCGTGACGCTGCTCATGTGCACCATCGTGCCGCCCAAGCTCCTTTTGCTTGACGAGCACACCGCCGCCCTGGACCCCGCCACCGCCGACAAGGTGATGGAAATTACCAAGCGCACCGTGGAGCAGCATCATCTGACCACCCTCATGATTACCCACAACATGGCCTCCGCCCTCGCCATCGGCAGCCGTACCATCATGATGGACGCCGGGCAGATCCTGTTCGATTTTTCCGGCGAGGAACGGGCCCGCACCACCGTGGACGACCTGCTGCGCCTGTATTCCGACAGCCGCCACAAGGTCTTGGACAACGACCGCATGCTGCTGCAAAAGAACGGGTAAAAAAACGCGGGGAAACCCCATGCCGCATCAATCGTTATTCCGAATGTGGTTCATGCACGAAGGTCTGCTGTACATTGCGGCTGTACGGCAGACCTTTTTATATGCATGGGCATATTCGGCGGAATCCGCGCTGTGCCCTGGGGCCCAAATGGTAAAGTGCGCCGTCATTTTCCGTCAAATGGCCACATTTCATTGACATTTTTTGTTCGGCGCGGTATGATGCTTTTGTGTTACAGAAACGCAAATGACGGCGCTGATTGCTGAAAAAAGCTTTTTTTGAAATTGCCGCATAACAGGGCCGCATATTCAATCTGCCTGGAACCGGGAGGAAGATAAAGCATGATTACCGGCGAACTGAGAAATAAAATTGATAGTCTGTGGGATATTTTCTATTCAGGCGGCCTGACCAATCCCCTGGACGTGATCGAGCAGATGACCTACCTCATGTTCAT
>CACWWM010000164.1 GCA_902764565.1 uncultured Eubacteriales bacterium | reverse complement strand
TTCTTCCATGCCATAGAGTACAGCCCCCAACAGTTCACGGGCGGAGAGAAGGGCGTCGTCGTCGTTTTCGCCGCTGGTGGCACAATCCAGATCAGGAAAAACTATGGCGATTTCCTGGTCGGGTTCATAGGTGAAAACGGCGGGAAAGAAATAACGTTCAGGCTGTTTCATGGGCAGTTCCCTCCTTACAGGGCAATGATAGCACATATAAATATATTTGTCAACAGACAGAAAGTACAAAGCAAAAATCCTGCCGCTTGCGCGACAGGATTTTCGTTTTGGTGGAGGTGAGGGGAATCGAACCCCTGTCCGAAGATTCAGCTGCATGGCTTTCTCCGAGCGCAGGCAGGGTTTTGACATTCCCTCCCGCGCACGCCCCCTGCCGGGCTTGCGCGTTCAGTAGCCTCTTGTGCCGAGCTGCTCCGAGGCCCCCGCAGCTCCGTTCCCTACATCAATGACGCCGGTGGGCCGAGCCGTAGGCGCTCGGTGTCGACGCGCTGCTCTTAGGCAGCGAAAGCGTACTGAGTATCGTCAGTTAATTTTAATTTCCCCGTTTTAACGCGGTCAGGGTCCGCGGCTCGCTTACCATACCTCCGACGATCCCCGTCGAAACCAGTGCACCCCCATGAATCAGAGTTGAGATTTGAGAGTTGGGAGTTGAGATTTTATATAGCTGATATGTTGAAAATCCAACACCAACGGACAGTATCCATATCTCAACTCTCAGCTCTATACTCTCAACTCTGTTCTTCATTCTCCCCGGTTGTTGGTGCGCACCATGCGGGCCATTTCCCGCTTCACGTCCCGTTCGGCGGTGCTGGCGCGCTTATCGTGCAGGTGCTTGCCCACGCACAGGCCCAGGTTCATTTTCATGCGGCCGTCCTTCAGGTACACGTCCAGGGGCACCAGCGCGTAGCCCTGGCGCTGCACCTGGCTGCCCAGCTTGCGGATTTCGCTTTTGTGCAGCAGCAGGCGCTTGGGGCGTAGAGGGTCGGTGTTGAAGATGTTGCCCTGCTCGTAGGGGCTGATGTGCATTCCCTGCACGAAGATTTCCCCGTCCTTCACCAGGGCGTAGCTTTCTTTCAGGTTCACCTTGCCCTGGCGCATGGATTTGACTTCCGTGCCCTTGAGCTCAATGCCGCATTCGATGCTTTCCTCAATGAAGAAGTCGTGCCGGGCCTTTTTGTTCTGGGCAATGGGCTTCACGCCCTTTTTCTTGGCCATCCGGCGTACCTCCTTCTTCATTGTTTCCTGTGCCGCACGATTATAACACAAAATAAATGGATTTGCAATGGGATGCGTTTCTATGCTATAATACGCGGCAGAAGCGGGAAGAATGTATGATTCTTCTGTTTATGCTTCAACGTTTTACAGTAAGAAGACTCTTTCTTATGGCTTTCTCGGAAGGGGCCTGGGGGAAACCTCTCTTTGCCCGGGGCTGCCGCCCGGCCTTCGCTGAAAATCATCCACTGGATGATTTTCCGGGCGCTCCGGCCCCTCCAAAGAGAGGCTTTTCCCAGAAATACGTGAATCCTATGGAGGGATGAACATGCAGGTAAAAGAACTGTCGCAATTGGCCCGGAGCGCTTCTTATACCTTATCCGCGCTGCCCGCAGAGCAGCGGAATGCGGCGCTCAAAAACATACAGCAGGCTTTGAAAGCCCGCGCCAAGGATATTTTTGAACAAAATAAGCTGGATATGGCCCAGGCGGAGGAAGAAAACCTGGCTTTCCCGCTGCTCAAACGCCTGAAATTCGACGAAGGAAAGCTCACGGACGTATTGGACGGCATTTCCTCCCTGATCGCCCTGCCCGATCCTCTGGGCCGTCAGACCCTGGCCCGGGAGCTGGCCCCCGGTTTGAATTTATACCGGGTATCCTGCCCCATCGGCGTGATCGGGGTGATTTTTGAATCCCGGCCCGACGCTCTGGTGCAGATCGCGTGCCTGTGCCTGAAAAGCGGCAACGCGGCGCTGCTGAAAGGGGGCCGGGAGGCCCTGCGCACCAACCGCGCCCTCATGGCCGCCATGGAGGAAGGGGCAAAGGGGCTGCTGCCGGAGGGCTGGGCCGCCCTGCTGGAAACCCGGGATGACGTGAACGAAATGCTTTCCCAGGACGACAGCATCGATTTGATCATTCCCCGGGGCAGCAACGCCTTTGTGCGCTACATCATGGATCATACCCGCATCCCCGTCATGGGCCACGCGGAGGGCCTGTGCCACACTTATGTGGACGCTTCCGCCGACATCGAAATGGCGGTGAAGGTGACCGTGGACGCCAAGACCCAGGCCCTGGCGGTGTGCAACGCAACGGAAACCCTGCTGGTGCACCGGGATATCGCCGCTGCCTTCCTGCCCCCCTGCGCGGAAGCGCTGAAAGCCAAGGGAGTGGAAATCCGGGGCGATGAGCGCACCCAGGCCATCATCGACTGCGTTCCCGCCACGGAACAGGATTGGGCCACGGAATACTTGGACGCCATTCTGTCCATCAAAATCGTGGATTCCATCGACGAGGCCATCGCCCACATCAACCGCTTCGGCTCCCACCATACCGACGCCATTCTGGCAAAGGACGAAGCCGCCCAGCGCCGCTTCCTCACCGGGGTGGACAGCGCCGGGGTGTACGTGAACTGCTCCACCCGCTTTGCCGACGGCTTCCGCTACGGCTTCGGGGCCGAGGTGGGCATTTCCACCGGCAAGCTCCACGCCCGGGGCCCTGTGGGGCTGGAGGGCCTTTGCACCTATAAATATCATCTGCTGGGTTCCGGCCAGACCGTGGAGGACACCGTCACCGGGCGCGTGCGGTATACCCATCGGGATTTGTGATTGGGCCATCAGCCCATCCCTGTTCCATTGGCAGAGTCCGTTCCCTGCAGCAGCGGATTCACCTCCGGGCCGCCGGGATATCCGTCACGGCGCCGTTTCAAACGTTCATCTGGAAGCGTTGCAGCCAGGCTTGATAAATTGGAAAATTTCATTTATTCTTAACTGCGCTTGCCGGTAAGCCGCCGTTTCATAAAGCAATGCTTGATTCGGCGCTAAAAGCCCGCCCTCCGGTTCCCCGGAAAGCGGGCGGAAAGGGTTCGGGATGGCTTCCGCCGTCCGGAATCCTTTTTATTCGGCGTTTATTTGCCGCTCATCTGGCGTTCCTGCTGTTCGATCATGCGCTTGACCATGTAGCCGCCGATATAACCGGCCTGGCGGGAAGGCAGATCGCCGTTGTAGCCCTGCTTCAGGTTGATGCCCAGTTCGCTGGCGATTTCATATTTCATGTTGTCCAGGGCGGCGCGGGCTTCGGGCACGTTGGCGCGGTTGGAGTTGCTGGAATTGCTGGAAGCGGCCATAGAACCGTTGTTGGAATTGAACATGACGATTTCCTCCTGTTCGACGTTTCGTTTTGATTTTTGGGGTAAATCCCTTGCGGACACACGCCGGATCGTGCGGCTTTTGCCGCTCCCCGGCGGAAGAAGGGGAAAGCGCGCCGGAAGGAAAGGATGGATATCATCCGCCCGATCCTGTCGGGGAAAACGCCCTGCGCTCCCGGCCTTTACGGGGCGGCGCGGGGTTTTCCTTTCTGACGGGAACAGCTCTGCCCTCCTCTGTCCGGGCGGATGATATCCGTCCTTCCAAAGCAGCGCGTCGCCGGCCCTCTGGCGCGCCTTTCCCTTATTTTCTTACTTGCCCGCCATCTGCTTCTCCGCCTGCTCGATCAGGCGCTTGACCATGTAACCGCCCACATAGCCGTTTTCGCGGCTGGTCAGGTCGCCGTTGTAGCCCTGCTTGAAGTTGATGCCCAGTTCGCGGGCGATTTCAAACTTCATGTTGTCCAGGGCGCCCCGGGCTTCGGGCACGTTGACCCGGCTGCCGGAATTGCTGCCAGACTGGTTCATTGCTTTTTCACCTCCTTCATTCAGGATCAATGCTATTGTGACCGAACCGGGTGAAAATACGCTGGCATTTTGTGCAAATCGACAGATTTCGGGAAAAACGATGGCTCGATTTTTTTCTTTCAAAAAAATTCCCTCTTCGCCGCGCCGGGCGAAGGGGGAATTTGTTCAAGGAATTGCGGTTAATCAGAGCCGGAGGCATCTTCCTGTCCCCGGGGCCTGAGCTTGGCCTCGTGGCCCTGGTCGCTGGGGAAGTAGTAGCGGACGCCGATTTTATCGTCCGGCATGTATTGCTGGGCCACCCAATGGCCGGGATAATCGTGGGGGTATTTGTATGCTTCGCCGGTTTTTACGCCTAAGCGCTCGTTGCCCGCGTAGTGGGAATCCCGCAGGTGGGCTGGCACGGGGCTGAAACCGCCCTGCTCGGCGTCCTGCCGGGCGGCGTCCATGGCCATGACCACGGAATTGGACTTGGGGCTGACGCACACGGCGAGGATAGCCTGGGTCAGGCTCAGCCGCGCTTCCGGCATGCCCACGGTTTCCAGGGCCTGGGCGGCGGCTACGGCCTGGAGCATGGCGATGGGGTTGGCCAGGCCCACGTCCTCGCTGGCGTGGGCGATAATGCGCCGGGCCAGCATGCGGGGATCGGCCCCGGCGTACAGAAGCCGGGAAAACCACAAGAGCGCCGCGTCCGGGTCGCTGCCCCGCATGGATTTGCAGAAGGCGGACAGCATATCGTAAAAATCCGTTTCGCCGCAGCGGATGACGGGCTGCTGGATGCTGTCCTCTGCGATGGACAGGGTGATGTGAATGTGCCCGTCCACCGTGGGCGTGGTGAGCACCGCCAGCTCGATGGCGTTGAGGGCGGTGCGCACGTCGCCGTTTGCGATACGGGCGATATGGCGCAGGGCGTCCTCGTCCGCCTGCACGTTCAGCTTGCCCAGGCCCCGTTCCCCGTCTGCAATGGCGCGGCGCAGGGCTTTTTCCACGTCCGCCTGGGTCAGCGCCTGAAAGGCGAACACCCGGCACCGGCTCACGATGGCGGGGGTCATGGAGATCATGGGGTTTTCCGTGGTGGAGCCGATAAAGCGGATCAGGCCGCTTTCCATGGCGGGCAGGATGGAATCGGACTGGGCCTTGCTCCAGCGGTGGCATTCGTCCAGCAGAAGATAGGTGGGCTGGCCGTACAGGGCGCGCCGGTCCGCCGCCTTTTTCAGCTCTTCCCGCACGTCCGAAACGCCGGAGGTAACGGCGTTCAGTTTAATGAAAGCGGCGTTGGTCTGTCGGGCGATGATGCCCGCCAGGGTGGTTTTGCCGCAGCCCGGCGGGCCGTAGAAAATGCTGGAGGTGAGGCGGTCCGCCTCGATGGCCCGGCGCAGAAGACGGCCGGGGCCTACGATGTGCTCCTGGCCGTAAAATTCGTCCAGCGTGCGGGGGCGCATGCGGTCGGCCAGGGGCGCGTTTGCCTGCTCATTTTGGGAAAACAAACTCATAAGCGAACCTCCTGAACGGGGGCAAAAAAGCCGCTGACGGCGGCATGATGCTGCAAATTGATCACCTTCCCCCGGAGATTGTAGCATGCCCCTTCTTTTCCGTCAATGATTGACAAAGGTTTTCAGGGCCGGTATAATCCACAAAGCGTTACCATTCAGCTAACGCTGAATGGTAACGCGCAAGGGGGAATCCTTCCCCCTTGCGGGAACCCCCAACGGTTTTTCCTAAAATCCCTGCGGGATTTCCGGGCGGAAAAACCGCAAAGAAGGAAAATTTCATCTGGTCATCTTCGTTCCCGTCTGAAATTTTCCGTCCTCGCGGCGTACACGCCGCCGCTGCGGATTACAGTCAAGGGGGAGTACCCCCCTTGACAATCCCCCCCGTAGTCCCAAACCTTGTTTGCCGATTAGATACGTGAATGGTAACCACAAAAAATGCCTAAAAGAGAGAAGGAATTTGTTTAGAGCTTTCAGATCGCCCTGACCCAGGTGCTGCTGACCCTGTTTTATATCCTGCCGGGCTATGCGATCAGCAAAATGAAAAAAGCGTCGGCGCAGCATTTGCCCACGCTGTCGGCGGCGCTGGTGTATGTATGCGGCCCCTGCCTGCATATTTCCGCCTTTATTTCCATGGATTTTTCCTGGGAAGGGCTAAAGGACATGGGCCTGGTTTTCCTTTTGACCTTCGCGCTTCAGGCGGCGTTCATGGGAATTTTGTATATCCTCCTGCGAAAAAAGCAGGCGGACGGGCGCTACCGCATCTGGAATATCGCCTGCGCCCTGGGCAACGTGGGCTTTTTCGGCCTGCCGGTGGTGAAGGCGCTGCTGCCCGATCACCCGGAGGCGGCCTGCTATTCCGCCATCTTCTGCGTGAGCATGAACGTGCTGGTGTTCACCATGGGCGTGTACTGCCTGACCAACGACAGGAAATATATGAGCCTCCGGTCCGCCCTGCTGAACCCCACCATGTTCGGCTTTGTTCTGGCGATTCCGCTGTATATGCTGGGGGCGAAAAACTTTTTGCCCGCCCAGGCCCTGGACGCGGTGGAGCTGCTGGGCCGCATGTCCACGCCCCTGTGCATGATGATCCTGGGCGTCCGCCTGGCCCAAAGCCCTTTGAAGCGCCTGTTTTCCCAGCCGCTGGTGTACGCGGCCAGCCTTTCCAAGCTGGTGGCGTTCCCGCTGTTCTGCTTCGCCGTGGTATCGCTGCTGCCGATGCCGATGCCCATGAAGGCCAGCATCGTGATCCTGTCCGCCGCTCCCTGCGCATCCATCATTTTGAGCCTGGCGGAGCTGCACGGCAGCGGCGCGGAGTTTTCCGCAAACTGCCTGCTGGTGAGCACGCTGCTCTGCTTCCTGACGATCCCGCTGTTTACGCTGCTTTTATAAGGAAGCGCCGCGCACGGCTTCTTCCGCCGCGTCCTTTGCCATCCGCCAATGATAGCCCTTTCGCGTCAGCGATTGGGCGATTTTTTTCGGGTCATTCTGGAATTTGCGGCACAGCTTCCTGGCTTGCTCCACGGCGCGGCGGTATTCGTCTTCCTCGGAGAGGGTGTTCAGGGCGGTTTCCGCTTCCTGCCGGTCGACGCCCTTGACGCGCAGCTCCTGGGCGATGCGGTTCTTGCCGTACTTCCGGGAACGAGCGTGCACCCAGGCTTCCGCGAACCGGGCGTCGGACACCAGATCGTGAAGGCCCAGGGTGTCCAGTACCCGATCAATGGTCGCTTCGTCGTAGCAGGAGCGCCGCAGGCGGGCGCGTACCTCCTGTTCGCTGCGCTCCCGCAGGGCCAGGAATTTCATGGCCCGTATGCAGCCGCCGTTCCAAAAACAGGGCGGAGGGCGCCCGCAGGGTTTCGCCGCTTTGCATTTTGATGGCGGCGACGCCGTTTTTGCGCTTGATCTCTATGATTTTATCGCTCATTGTTGCACCCCATCAGCACACCGATCATTTCACGGTTCAAATCGGCCAGCACGCCCCGCCGCGCTTCGCTGGCACCGGTGGTGAGCAGAGCAAAGCCTTTGCCCGTTTCGGGATCGAAAAACAGGCCGTGCACCGCCCCGTAGGCCATCCCCTGGTGGCCGTACATCACGGGGGCGGTGAAATGGCTGTCCTGCAGGATGAAGGTGCCGATGCCCTGGGACAGGTTGTGCGCCCGCTCCCCAAAAGGCGCGATCACCCGCCGCATTTCGTCCAAACTTTCCCGGGTCAAAAATCCCGGCGTCATGCCCGCGATGCCCAGCTTCGCCAGCTCCGGGGCGGATACGCACAGTGCGCCGTGGGCCAGATTATAGTGCTTTTCCGGGTTCACTTCGGCGGGCGGCAGGGGACGGGCCCGGCGCTCCGCGGCGTTGAAATTGGGCGTTTTACTTCTCGGCAGGATGCGGACGGCGTCGGCTAAATCCCCCCGCACCTTTTGGGGATAATAGGTGGCGGTGACGCCTAAGGGCCGGAACACCGTTTCCTGCATGAGCGTTTCAAAATCTGTTCCGGTGGCCGCTTCCATCACGGCCCCGGCGATGCCCGCGCCGAAGTTGGAATATTCCCATTGCGTGCCCGGCAGATGATCGGTAAAGCTGTCGCCTTTGAGCAGCTGGGTCAAAGGAACGCCTTTGGCGATGCCGCCGTTATAGTCCGCGCCGTCGTGGATGCCCGCCGTGTGGGAAAGCAGCATGCGCAGGGTAATGGGCGTGTCCGGCGCTTGGGGATGGCGCAGAGGAAAGGGAAGATACCCGTTCACATCCCGATCCAGGTCGATTTTTCCCTGCTCCTTCAGCTTCATAGCGCCCATGGCGGTGACGAACTTGCTCACCGACGCGGCGCGGTACACGGTGCCGGGCTGGGCCGGGGTACCTGGCAGGTGAGAGCAGCCAAAGGCCAGCGTGCCGGTCACGCCCGTTTCGTCGAACAGGCTCAGGGAAGCCCCCGCGCAGCGAAAACGGCGCAGCACATATTCCACCGCGCCGGAAGTTTCCGGCGGCAGGCCGGAAGCGTTGATTTTTCCTTCTGCCGGAAAAAATGAAAGAAGAAACCGATACAGTCCCCAGTTTTTCATAGCCCGTCTTCCTGTCTTTTTCAGTATAAACCGCCGTTTTCCGGCGCATGCTAAGGCCGTACCAATAAAAAGGAGGGAAACATCATGCCCAATCAAAGCGGATGCGCCCTGACCAGCAAG
>CACWWM010000163.1 GCA_902764565.1 uncultured Eubacteriales bacterium | reverse complement strand
CACGCCGTCCTGCTGCACGATCATGTGGCCCGGCTCGAAGCCGCAGCCGTTGCCGCCCCTGTACAGGCGGCCCTGATAGATGAAGCCGCCGCCCACGCCGGTGCCTAAGGTGAGCATCAGCATGCTCTGGCAGCCCTGGCCCGCGCCCTGGGAATATTCGCCCACAGCGGCGGAATCGGCGTCGTTGGCAATGAATACGGGGATGTCTCCCAAATGCTTTTTCAGCTCGCCCCGCAAATCCTTGTTTTTCCAGCCCAGGTTATTGGCGTGAATCACCACGTCCCCATCGGGCTTTAAGCTGCTGGGCACGCCGAAGCCCACGATGCCCACGTCGCCCATGCTCAGAATCCCTTCGGACAGCACGGCGATGGTTTGTTCAAAGGTCAGGCTTTTATCGGTGGGGATCACCTTGCGCTCGATGATCTCGTTCTTTTCGTTTACTACGCCGAGTTTGGCGGTGGTGCCGCCCAAATCCACGCCGATTCTTTTGCTCATGTTGTACCTCCCTGCGCGTCGTTATCAGATGCGCTGCTCTATCCGTTTCTATTGTACCAGATCGTGGCGGGGAAAGCAAGCCGTCGTCACACGAACAGTTCCACAGCGGTGTTTTCTTTCCCCTTTTTGGAAAGGCTGTCCACGCCCGCGTACCGGAAGCGGCCAAGGCCCCGGGCAGAAATGATATCGCCGGGCTTTGGGGTGTAACCGGGGCTTTCGCACAGGCGGCCGGATACGAAGATTTTTCCGGCGGGGAACAGGGCCTGGGCATCGCCCCGGCTCATTTTGAATACGTGGGCGATCAGGGCGTCCGCCCGCTGGGAAGCCACCTGCACCACCATGCGCCGGGTTTCAAACAGCGCGCCTTCCGGCAGGACTTCGGCGATTTCGCAGCGCAGGGCGGTGTGCCGGGCCTGGGTAAAATGCTCGATGATGTAGGGCGCGATGCGCTCCTCGCAGAACAAATAGGCCCCGTCCGGCTTGACCACGATATCGCCCATGGTTTCCCGTTCCATGCCCAAGGCCATGAGCGCCCCCAAATAATCCCGGTGGGTGAGGGGCTCGGCAAACTTTGCGCTGACCGGCGCGATTTTCAGGATCAGAATGGGAAAGGGCGCGTCGTAGCCGCAGGCCTCCTCGCTGCCGAAGCGCAGCATCTGCCGTTCGCACCCTTCCGCTCCGCCGAATAACGTCCAGGGTACGGGCGGCAGGGAGGGAGTCAGGGCCAGAAAATCGGATCGCTGGGCCAGGTCCAGGAAGTGGGAAAAACAGTAGACCCCCTGGTTCCAGCTCCGGTTGGCCCATTCCGTCACGCGGTTTTTAAAAATTTCATCCATGCTTCAATCTCCCGGTTGGACAAATCAGGTTCTGCGCCTGCCGATGCCGCTGCAGCTTTTTCCTTTCCTGCCGGGCTCATGCAGGCCCCCGGCACGCCTTCTGTTTGACGGGCGGCCACGGATCGATTTTTATCAGATTCATTATATATGGAATGAAAATTTTTATCAAGCGCCGAAGTCCAAAACTTGTAAAAAATCGTGCCAAAGGGTCCGGAGAAGGGGAATTTGCTTGCGCATTGCCTTTTTTCCTGCTACAATGGACGGGTGAAAGAGAGGAATACGCCGATGGAAATTTGGGATTTGTACGATAAAGACCGGAACCTGACAGGGGAGACCGCCGTGCGCGGGGAACCGCTGCCCGAGGGACGGTATCATTTGGTGGTGCACGCCCTGTTTCTCAACAGCAAGGGGGAAACCCTGCTCCAGCGCCGCGCCAAGGAAAAGGACATTCTGCCGGATATCTGGTCGGTGATCGGCGGCTCTGCCATTGCGGGGGAGGACAGCTTCACCGCCTGCGTCCGGGAAACGGAGGAAGAAATGGGATTCGCGCCCGATGTGAGCCGCGCCCGGCTGCTGATGACGGAACGGCGGGATCGTCCCAACCGGGGCTTCTTCCGGGACGTATGGCTGTTTCATCAGGACGTGCCCATCGAAAGCATGACCTGGCAGCCCGGCGAGGTGCAGGACGGCATGTGGATGCTGCCGGAAAAAATCAAGGACGACCCGGTCCTGTGGCACGACGTAAACAAAATGTATTTCTGGGAAAACGCTTATCCGTACCTGTGCCTGGAAAGCATGCGCATCCGCATCCCCCAGGGCGTTTACCGCCATTACAAGGGCAACCGCTATGCGGTGCAGGGCCTGGCGCTCCATTCCGAAACCCTGGAACCCATGGTGATTTACAAGGCGCTGTACGGCCTGGGAGAAACCTGGACGCGGCCCGCCCAAATGTGGAACGAGGAAATCACCCTGCCGAGCGGCGAAAAAACGCGGCGCTTTCAGCTGGATAATCCGTAAACGAGGGGAGGCCAGAGCATGTCGCTGAAGCTCTTTTCCAAAAAACAGGACACGGGGCAGTTTGAACGCCTGGCGGCGGAAAGCGAGCGTCAGGTGTATTCCGTTTGCTTCCATATGATGGGCAATCGGGAGGACGCCCAGGACTGCGCCCAGGAAACCATGCTGCGGGCCTTCCGCGCCTTCGGTTCTTTCCGGCAGGACGCGTCCTTTTCCACCTGGATCACCCACATTGCCATGAACGTGTGCACCGACGCCCTGCGTAAGCGCCGGGACGCCGTTTCCCTGGACGCTCTGCGGGAGGAGCAGGGGTTCGACGTGCCGGACGCCGCGCCCACCGCATACGCCCGGCTGGAGGAACACGAGCGCCTGCGCCTGCTTCGCGAGGGGCTTGCCCTGCTGCCCGCCGATATGCGGGAAATGATCGTTCTTCGGGACGTGCAGGGCAAAAGCTACGAGGAAATCGGCGAAATATTGGAAGTGCCCTTGGGCACGGTGAAAAGCCGGGTCAGCCGGGCACGGGAAAAATTATCGGTGATTCTCAAAAAATCTTCGGAACTTTTTTCTTCTTCATCCGTCTAAGA
The DNA here is from genome assembly GCA_902764565.1 of uncultured Eubacteriales bacterium. Classification (GTDB taxonomy): domain Bacteria; phylum Bacillota; class Clostridia; order Christensenellales; family Aristaeellaceae; genus RUG563. Next base: position 2,802 of record CACWWM010000163.1, on the reverse strand, counting down.
AAGTGAGAGGAGGCGAAAACAATGGATTGCAAAGAATTTTCAAATCTTCTCGACGCCTGGTTGGACGGCGCGCTGCCGGACGCGGACGCGCGGCGCATGCTGGATCACGCGGCGGGGTGCGAAGCCTGTGCGGCAAAGCTTACCCTGCGGCAGGATTGCCGCCGGATGGATGAGGAGATTCAGGTACCGGAGTCCTTCTCTTCCTCCTGGCGGCAGGCTATACGGGAGGAAAAAGAAATGGAACAAAAGCCCCAGAAGGTATTTCAATGGAAAAAGTGGGCCGCCGCGGCCGCCGCGCTGCTGTTCGTGGTGGGCGGCACCCTGGCCAGCCGGGACGGTCTGCCGTCCCGCAGGGCAATAGACAGCAACGCTTCTTCTTATTCTTCTTTTAGGGAACAGGCGCTCTCCGATCCCAGTTCCACCAGCTACAAAGCGATGGGCGCCGGCAGCATGACGAACGCGGCCTACGACAGAGCGTATTCCGCCATGGAAGTCGCCGAAGAAGAAGCGGTGGATTACGCGCAGGATACCAATACCGCCGCGCAGCCGGAAAAAATCATCCGCAGCGCCAGCTTTAACGTGAAAACCGCCGATTACGACGCCGATCTGCAAAAAATCCAGGATCTGGCGGCGGGCATGGGTGGCCGGGTGGAATACCTGTCCTCCAACGGCGACGCGGCCGGCGGCCAGACCCGCAGCGCGTCCCTCACTCTGCGTATCCCCGCTCAGCGGCTGGATGAATTCCTGACCGGTGCCCAGGGCGTCGGCGCCATTACCGGCATGACTCAGCAGATGGAGGACGTGTCCGATTCCTATTACGATACCCAGACCCGCCTGAAAACCCAGCAGGAAAAGCTGGCCCGGCTGCAGGAAATGATGGCGTCCGCCCAGGATGTATCCGATCTGATCGAGATCGAATCCGCCATTGCCGACGCGCAGTATTACATCGACCGGTACACCGGCACCCTGAAAGCCTACGACAGCAAGGTGGATTTCAGCACCGTGCACGTCACCGTGCGGGAAACCAGGGTCACGGAAACCAAGGAAGTGTCCCTGGGCGAACGGATCGTCACCGGCATCGGGGATTCCTTCCGGGAGTTCGGCTGGTTCTTGGAGGATATGGTCATCTTCCTGGCGGCCGCCCTGCCCTGGATCATCACCCTGGCGGCAGTGGTTATCGTGGCCGTGCTGATCATCCGCGTGAGAAAAAACAGAAAAAATAAGAAAGAAAAGAAGGTTTCGGATCAATGAAAAAGTTCTTGGCAGTTTTTGCGGCAGTATTATTGATGGTTTCCCTTGCCCTGCCCGCCCTGGCGGAGAATGACCGGGTGATTCAGGTCAGCGGCAGCGGCGTGGTTTCCTTAGCGGCGGACACCGCTACCCTTCAGATCGGGGTCAACACCCGCAAGGAATCCGTGAAGGAAGCCCAGAAGGAAAACGCCAATCTCATGGCGGCGGTTATGGAAGCAATCAAAAAGGCGGGCATTGAAGAAAAAGATATCATGACCAGCCAGTTCAATGTGTTCAGCAGCTATGAATACAGCACCAGCGTCCTGGGAAAAGAAACCCGCACCCCCTATTATGAGGTGCAGAACACCGTAACGGTCATCATTCACGATCTGTCCATGGTGGGCGCGGTGCTGGACGCGGTCATGGAAGCCGGGGCCAATACCACCTATGGCATCAGCTTTTCTTCCACCCAGGCCAACGAAGCCTACCAAAAGGCGCTGACCCGGGCGGTGGAGGACGCCATGACCAAAGCCAAGGTGCTTTCCGCGGCGGCGGGCGTGGAGCTGGGCGAGCTGATCCGCATTGACGCCACCCAAAAATCCAACGGTTATTACAGAGAAACTTACGGTATCACCAATTCCTATGCCGAGAAAATGGCTGACGCCGGCACGTCCATTACCGGCGGCGATCTGACCGTTACTGCCGAAGTGGTACTGGAATACGCGATCAAGTAAAACGTCCTTTCGCTGATCAACCCCTCCCGGCGGAATGCTGCCGGGAGGGATTTTATTGCGCCAAAAATACGATACGAGAACACTTGTTCTTCAAAAACCCGAACGTTTATAAGGGAGACTTTGAAAATAGTACGGTCAATAATCGGAATAGTGAGAAAGTTGAGGAACGGAAATGTTCGGGAAAACGGAAAAGAAGGAGAAAAAGGGAAAGAAAAAGCGAAAAAGCAGTTGACACAGGAGGGTGGTCGTGGTATTATATTCAAGCGCTCGCGGAAAGGGGCTTCGAGAGAAGAACCGAGCGGGGACGCGGGAATCTTGAAAACGATACAGAGAAGAGAGAGAAACGACAGTTAATTCTGAAATGAGTTTTGCTTGAGACTGTGGGGTTTGGCGGAGCGAAAGCGAGGCCAGACGATAACCCAGAATCGCAAGTTAAAGGATTAAACACAAGAGTTTGATCCTGGCTCAGGACGAACGCTGGCGGCGTGCTTAACACATGCAAGTCGAACGAGGTTATAGGAGAGCTTGCCGAGTGGCGGACGGGTGAGTAACGCGTGAGCAACCTGTCTCACACAGGGGAATAACGCATCGAAAGATGTGCTAATACCGCATAGGACCACGGAGTCGCATGGCTTTGAGGTGAAAGGAGCAATCCGGTGTGAGGTGGGCTCGCGTCTGATTAGATAGTTGGTGAGGTAACGGCCCACCAAGTCAACGATCAGTAGCCGACCTGAGAGGGTGATCGGCCACATTGGGACTGAGACACGGCCCAGACTCCTACGGGAGGCAGCAGTGGGGAATATTGGGCAATGGGCGAAAGCCTGACCCAGCAACGCCG
>CACWWM010000162.1 GCA_902764565.1 uncultured Eubacteriales bacterium | reverse complement strand
ATGCTCTTGTTGGTGAACAGGCCGCCGATGGTGTTTTTCCACATGTGGCCGAAGCGGCGGAACTGGAAGAACTTCGTCAGCAGCGTCATCAGCACGCCGGTGCCGATGAGCAGAACCAGCGCGGGTACGCCCCATACCACGCCGTTGATGGCGTCGTTGACAGAAGAGACGGTTTGCGTGATGCTTTCCATGATGCACGATCCTTTCTCAAAGAAGATAAAAAAGAAGAGCCTGCCGAAGCAAAGCTCTCTCAAACCGACACAGCGAAACGATTCCGATTGCAGGAAAAATCGCTTTCTCTGTCCTTTTGCCTGAGAGATTAGCCGCCTTCGCGGCTTTGCACCTTCGGCCCCCGGTCTTTCTCCGGGCTTCTCCAGAGTGTCATCCGCACACAGTCCCGCCGCGATTCGCGGCGCCTGAGAGTGTTGCTCCTTCGGCTATCCTTGCGGATATTTCCTGCATGCTTCGCATGACAGCACGTATTTTACTATATGAAAAAACATCGGTCAAGGTATTTTACTATATGAAAAAACATCGGTCAAGGGGAAAGCTCCCCGAACGATGTTTTTTCCCTGTACAAAAAGATGCGGTATCTCCACGCTGCTTCCCGATCGTTTTTTCCGTTCCAAAGCGGATTATAAATGCTTCTTGGCCACGATCAGTTCGCCGCTGTCAATGCGCGTATACAGGGCGTCCTTGGGGATCGGTTTGCCGAACAGATAGCCCTGCAGACGGTTGCAGCCGATCTGGTTCAGGAATTCCGCCTGCATTTCCGTTTCCACGCCCTCCGTCAGCGTAAGCATATTGATCCTGTTGGCCATTTTGATGATGCAGTCGATCAGCGTTTTGGATTTTTCGCTGTTTTCCAGGTTGGACAGGAAGCGCATATCGATCTTCACCACGTCGAACTGATAATCCTTCAATACGTTCAGGGAGGAATAGCCGCTGCCGAAATCGTCCAGCCACAGGGAATAGCCCAATTCCTTGATGCGGTTCATGGCCGCGTTCAGCCTTGAGAAATTATCCGTCAGCGCGCTTTCCGTCACTTCAACGTGAATCAGCTCCTTGGGGATGCGGTACCTGGTCACCAAATCCTCCAGCTCCTGCGGCGCGTCCATCAGTTCAAAGTCCAGCCGGGAGAAGTTCAGCGATACGGGAACCACCGGCTTGCCCGCGTCCATGGCCGCCCGCAAGTCCCTGCACACGGATTCAAAGATGGCCTTATCCAGCTTATGAATCAGGCGGTATTCCTCCAGCACCGGAATAAATTCGTTGGGGAACAGCTGGCCGTATACCGGGTCCATCCAGCGGGCCAGCGCCTCGCAGCCGCACAGCTCCTTCGTGTCCGACCATACCACCGGCTGATAGAAAGGAACGATCCAGCCGTTGCTGACGGCGCTGTCGATGCTGTTGACGACGTATAACCGCTTGTGGTATTCCTCGCTCATGGTTTTATCGTATTCGGCATAAACGGTCTGGAAGCGGTTCTTGATCAGGTGGGCGGCGTAGCGGGCCCTGTCGATGGCCATGCGCGGGTCCTCGTTTTCACCGGTCAGGTGATACGCGCCGCAATTGATGCCCAGCAGGATCTCTTCATCGTAATCGTGCACCAGCCTGTTCAGCCGATCCAGCCGTTCCTGCAAGCCCTCGGTTTTCGTCAGAACGACGAAATGATCGTCGGCCTGCCGCGCGCACAGGGAATCGCTGAAAATATCGGAAATATATTTTCCGATGGCGACCAGGAACTTGTCGCCCGCCTCGAACCCGCGCCGGTCGTTGAACGCCTTGAAATTGTGAACGTCCAGGAACAGAAACACGTTTTCGCCGAAGTTTTCCGTGACGCCCTGAATGTATTCCTTCGCCAGCGCGGGGAAATAACTGTAATTGTTCATGCCGGTCAGGGCGTCTTCCTTGGCGCTCTTTTCCAGGGCTTTGGTTTTCTTGGCTTCGTTCAGGCGTCCGTGGTAAATGGCGAAGCAGATAGTAGTGAGGGAAATAAAGAACGTGATGTAGTTGACTGTATCTCCGGAAGTGATTTTCAGCAGCTCGCCGTTGATGACAACCTCCTGGGCCTGGAAGGACATACCGTTTTGGTACGTGAGCAGCACCTCGTAGAACCCTAAGAAGCTGGCCCCCAGGATCAAAATGGTAATGTACGGGCGGTAGATCAGCAGGCAGCCCACGTAAATCACCATGGTCAGGAAGCAGATGATTTCTTTTGCGCCCCAGAAGTCGCTGTAGGATACGAACACGCCGAAGGCCAGGCAAACCAGGGTGAAGCCGATGATCGCCGCGTGCTCCAGCGGTACGATGGTTTTGTGTTTCAGGTATTTGAACAGCGCGTAAACGACGATCGAGGCCCCGATCACGAAAAGCAAAACATAAATGGAAATGAGCATGGCGTTCATAATGCCCGCCATCACCGGCGTGACCGACTCGCTTTCCTTGGTGAACGATTCCAGGCTCAAAACGGAAGTATATAATACGCAGGCCGACCCGACGATGGTCAGCGCCCAAAACCGCCCTTTGGAGAGCTTTTTGTCCTTCTGAAAGCTGCAAAACAGCATGATCCCAAAGCCGACCAGCAGGAACAGCCAGTATTTGGTCGTGTATTTTATCAATAAAGCAAGCAGATCGCCGCCCGCCAGGTACTTGGGAATAATCTTGGAAACGGTCTGCCGGACCAGCATCCAGATTTCCAGCAGCATCACGATCACGCCCATGTAAATGCTACTGCGAATGTTGGCGTCGTGCAGATAATCCCGTTCGTATTTGCTCAGTCTTTCAAAACCCAACGTGTGAGAAATAAAGTGAAGGGCCTTTTTCATGGTACCACTCCTGTATCCGGCATCGGTTCATGCGCTGAATCATCCGAAATATGGCGGCTCTCCGCGGGAAAACGCATATATATTATACAGGAAAAAAACAAAGATAGCAAGCGCGCCGATAAAAAAATGAAAACATGTCGATAAAGAAATGAAAACTTGTCGATAAAGAAATGAAAATGCGCCGGGCAGCGTTTTGCTGGCCTCCGGCGCGCAAAGAACACGAGGATTCGATTTATTTCCGATAAATGATTTCTTCCCGCTTGGGGCCGTTGGAAAGCATGGTGAGGGGGCACTCGATTTCCTTTTCGATAAATTCCACGTACCGGCGGCATTTTTCGGGCAGGTCTTCGTATTTGGTCAGGCCCCGGATATCCTGCTTCCAGCCGGGGAGGGTGACGTAGACGGGCTTGGCCTTGTCCAGCAGGGGGGTGACGGGGAAATCCCGCACTTCTTTGCCGTCGATCTCGTAGGCCACGCACACCTTGATTTCGTCCAGATAGCCCAGCACGTCCAGGTTGGTCATCACGCAGTCCGTGGCGCCCTGCACCATGCAGCCGTAGCGGGTGGCCACCGCGTCAAACCAGCCCACGCGCCGGGGACGGCCCGTTTTCGCGCCGTACTCGCCCGCGTCGCCGCCGCGTTTGCGCAGCTCTTCCGCCTCGTCCCCGAACAGCTCGGTGGTGAAGGGGCCCGCGCCCACGCAGGAGGAATAAGCCTTCGTTACCGCGATCACCTGTTCAAAGGCCGTTACCGGCAGCCCCGCGCCCACCGTGCCGAAGCCCGCCAGGGGCGAAGAGGAGGTGGTGAAGGGGAAAATGCCGTGGTCGGGGTCGCGCAGGGTGCCCAGCTGGCCTTCCAGCAGGATGCGTTTGCCCTCTTTGACCGCCTTGTGCAGGTATTGGGCCACGTCGCCCACCATGGGCTCGATCTGCTTGGCCAGGGCGTAATATTTTTCCGTCAGGGCGTCCACGTCCAGCAGGGGCTTGTGGTACAGGCTGTCCAGCATGGCGTTTTTCAGCTTCGCCGCGTTGGTCAGCCGCTGGCGCAGGATTTCCTTGTCCAGCATCTGGCATACCTGCAGGCCGATCTTCATGTACTTGTCCCCGTAGAAGGGCGCGATGCCGCTCTTGGTGCTGCCGAAGGAGGCTTTGCCAAGCCGTTCTTCCTCGTAGCAGTCGAAGGCCACGTGGTATTCCATCAGCACCTGGGCCCGATCGGAGATCAGCAGATGCGGCGCGGGCACGCCGCGATCCGTCAGGGTTTTGATTTCGGCAAGCAGCGCCTCGATGTCCAGCGCCACGCCGGGGCCGATCACGTTCAGCACGTGGCTGTGGCACGCCCCGGAGGGCAGCAGATGCAGGGCGAACTTGCCGTAATTGTTGATGATGGTGTGCCCCGCGTTGGCCCCGCCCTGAAACCGGATCACGATATCGCTGTTTTCCGCCAGCATATCGGTGATTTTGCCTTTTCCTTCGTCGCCCCAGTTGGCGCCCACGATTGCCCGTACCATGTAAGATCACCTCATTGTTGTTTTTGTGGGAGAACCGCTTTTGTTTGTCGACTCCCGGTAATTATCATATTTCAGTGATCCGCTTGACTGCTTCCCTGGTCTTTTCCAGCGTATTGAACGCCGTCAAACGGAAGTATCCCGCGCCGCTGGGGCCGAAGCCCTCGCCGGGGGTGCCCACCACGTGGGCCTTGTCCAGCAGGAGATCGAAGAAATCCCAGCCGGACAGCGTGCCGGGGGTTTTGAGCCAGATATAGGGCGCGTGCTCGCCGCCGAACACCTGCATGCCCGCGCTGGCGAGGCCCTCCCGGATCACCTTGGCGTTTTCCCGGTAATAGGCGATGTTTTCCATGATCTGCTTTTGCCCCGCTTCAGTGTACACGGCGGCGGCGGCTTTCTGTGTCACGTAGGACACGCCGTTGAACTTGGTGGCCTGGCGGCGGCCCCAGACGCGGTTCAGGGAAACGCCGTCGAACACCAATTCCCTGGGCACCACGGTGTAGGCGCAGCGGGTGCCGGTAAAGCCCGCCGTTTTGGAGAAGGAGCAGCACTCGATGGCGCACTTTTTCGCGCCGGGGATTTCATAAATGCTCCGGGGAACGTCCGGGCCGCTGATGAACGCCTTGTAGGCCGCGTCGTACACGATCAGGGCGTTATGCCGGAGGGCCCAGTCCACGAACACCTTTAACTGTTCCTTGGTCAGCACCGTGCCGGTGGGGTTGTTGGGGTAGCAGAGATAAACAACGTCGATATCGTCCTTCGGCAACAGGGGCACGAAGCCGTTTTCCGCCGTGCAGGGCAGATAATTCAGGTTCGTCCATTTCCCGTTTTCATAAGCGCCCAGGCGGCCCGCCATGGCGTTGGAATCCACGTACACGGGATAGACCGGGTCGGTGACGGCGATTTTGGCGTCCGGGCCGAACAGCTCCTGCAGGTTGCCCACGTCGGACTTGGCGCCGTCGGAAACGAACACTTCGTCTTTGCCGATTGCCACGCCCCGGCTGGTATAATCCCCGGCGATGATGGCGTCGATGAGCCAGTCGTAGCCGAAATCGGGGCCGTAGCCGTGGAAACCGGACAGGGTGCCCATTTCGTCGGCGGCGGTTTTCATGGCGTCCACCACGGCGGGCACCAGGGGCAGGGTCACGTCGCCGATGCCCAGGCGCAAAATGTCGGCGTCAGGATGGGCGGCGGAATATTCTTTCACGCGCTTGGCGATCTCGGCAAATAAGTAACCGGCGGGCAGCGCGGCAAGGTTCTGGTTGATTTTCATGGGCAGCCTCCCTCAATTTTTCTGGAAAGCCGAAACCCATGGCTTTTCCGGTTTCGGACAGACCGGGTTCAGTATATACCACAATCCGCCGAAAAGTCACCTGTTTTACAGTTCTTTTTTGGTACTGGATTTTGGAGCTTTTCTGGAGGAACCGTTCAACAGCCACGCGGGTTTAGCCGCGTGGCGCGCCGCAAGTCAAGTGACATAGAACGGAAGCGCGGGCAAGCGAAGCGCAGGCCGTGCGATGCAATTCCAAAGAATGGTTTCCCCCGGCTAAATCCACTTCCCCGTTTAATCCCCCAGCCATTCCCCGTCGTACACGAAGGCGGCGGGGCCGGTCTGATACACGTGATTATCCTCGGCGCTCCACTGCAATTGCAGGTTGCCGCCGGAGAGCTTCATTTGCACCGTGCGGTTGGCAAGGCCCCCCAGCACGGCGGCCACCAGGGACGCGCAAGCGC
>CACWWM010000161.1 GCA_902764565.1 uncultured Eubacteriales bacterium | reverse complement strand
CTTGCCTTCTTCGCCGTATTCCAGGTATTCCAGCACTTCGGGCTGCGCCATCCAGTTGATGTACATCATCACGGCTTCGGGATGCTTGCAGCGGGCGGAGATACCGGTGGAGATGCCGATGGGGTCGGCCTGGTAGTCGTACAGGGTTTCACCAGCGGGCACGCCGGAGCGGGCATCCAGGATGGCCAGCTTGGCATCGGGGCAGTTTTCCATCAGGGTGGAGATCACGTCGCTGTTCTTGGCCAGATAGAAGCCGTACATTCGTTGTACATGGTGTTGAGCACTTTGTAATTCTTCTTGATGGGTTCCCAATCCAGGGAGACCACCTGCAGGTCGCTGTAGATGGCGATTTCACGGGGATCGGTGTGGCCGGTGCGGTAGGAATCGGCGCGCATGCCGGTGGTGCTGGGCAGACCCTGGGTGGCGGGGATGGTGTAATCGCCGCCAAGGTTGGCGTCACGGAAGGCGCGGAGCACGTCCAGGTATTCTTCAACGGACTTGGGCATTTCCTTGTTCACCTTTTCCAGCCAGTCGGCGCGGATCACGGTGGCCCAGTTGTCGACGTTGTCGCGGGCAGCGGGGAAGTACATCTGCACCTTCTTGCCGTCCACGTTGTACTTGCCGGCTTCATAGGCGGCTTCGCCCACATAGGTCAGGTAATCGGGCATGAATTCCTTCACCATATCTTCGTCGATTTCCTGCACGAACTCCTGGTCGATGTAGGCCAGCAGCTGCGGGTTGTCGTAGTGGAAGATCATGTCGGGCGCGGTCTCGTCAGAGCCCATTTTCAGGGTGAAGTCGTTCACTTCGTCCGTGCGGGAGATGGGCACATAGGTGACCTTGATGTTGTACTTGTCGCCGAAGTTTTCCTGTACCCAATGGGTCCAGTAGTTGTCTTCGATGGGGTCCTTGATGCCGTTGCGCTGATAGATCGGCACTTTCAGCTCGATCCGCTCGCCATAGGTGATCACCTTGGCGCCGGAAGCGGTGTAGCTCACCTGATCTTCGGCCAGAGCGGGAATGCTCATCATGGACAGAACCATGATCAGCGTCAGCAGGGCAGCAAACAGTTTCTTCATGGGGAATCCTCCTTTTATGTTTTGCGGATGCAGCCGCAAAGGATCAAAGAAAATTGAATCCGCAACCTCGGACGATATTCCCGCCAGTGGCGGTTCATCCTTTCACCGCGCCAATCATGATACCTGTTACGAAATAGCGCTGCAGGAAGGGATACAGGATGATGATGGGCAGGGTGGCGAACATGACGCAGGTGGCCTTGATGACTTCACCCGTCACATAGGTGGTGCTGCCGCCCTCGGCCAGGGTGGCGGCGTCGCTTGCCATGCCCATAAGGTAGTAGAGCTTCAATTGAAGCGGATAGAGCTTGGATGTGGAAATGTAGTAGAGGGCGTCGGCGTAGGCGTTCCAGCGGCCCACGGCGAAGAAGAGGCACAGGGTGGCCAGCACCGGCGTGGACAGGGGAAGCACCACCTTGAACAGCACGCCCCAGTAGCTGGCCCCGTCCAGGAAAGCCGCTTCCTCCAGGGAATCGGGAATGGAGGACTGCATAAAGGAGCGCAGGATGATGATGTTGTAAGCGCTGAAGGACAGCGGCAGGATCAGCGACCAGACGGTGTTGAGCATTTTCAGGTCGTTCATCAGCAGGTAATCGGGAATCAGGCCGCCGCCGAAGTACATGGTGAACATGTACAGGAAAGCGAAGAAGGTGCGGCCCTTGAGGCCTTTCTTGGTCAGCGGATAGGCCGCTAAGATGGACAGGATCATGCCCAGGGCCGTAAAGCTCACCGTCACCAGCACGGTGATCCACAGGGAGCGCATCATGGAAGGATCCTGAACGACCATCAGATAGCCGTCGAAGGACAGTTCCACCGGCAGGAAGAAGACCCGCTGGCTGATGACCGCGCCGTTGGAGGAAAAGCTCTTGGCCGCCACGTGAAGGAAAGGCAGCAGGCACAGCAGGCCCACAAGAATCAGGATCACATAAATGATCACGTCGAAAATGCGGCCGCCCACGGTCTGCCGGACATGCTTTGCGCGTTTCGCTTTGATCTGCATACCGTCACCCCCCTTAAATCAGGCCGCTTTCGCCCATGGATTTGGCGACGCGGTCCGAAATCAGGATCAGAATAATGCCGATCACGTTCTGGAACAGGCCCATGGCGGTGGCGTAATGGTATTTTCCGTTGGCCAGGCCCACCCGGTAGATGTAGGTGGAAATCACGTTGGCGCTTTTGAGCACCACGTAGGGGTTGCTCAGGGAATTGACGCGCTCGAAGGAGGAGCCTAAGATGCGGCCCAAGTTCATAATGAGCAGCGTCACGATGGTGCCCCGGATGCCGGGCAGGGTCACATGCCAGATCTTGGCAAAGCGGCCCGCGCCGTCCACCGTGGCGGCCTCATAAAGCTCCGCCGAAATGCCGGTGATGGCGGCTAAGTAAATGATGGTGCCCCAGCCCATGCTCTGCCATACGCCGATGAAGATGTACACCACCTGCCACAGAAAATTATCCTCCAGATAGGGAATTTTCTGCCCGCCCATGTTGGCGGAAATGATGTTGACCATGCCGGTTTCGGTGCGCAGCAGCATGATGAACAGGGAGGCGATGATCACCCAGGACAGGAAGTGGGGCAGGTAAATGACCGTCTGCGTAATGCGCTTAAAGGCTTTGGAGCGCACCTCGTTCAAAAGCAGCGACAGGATGATGGGCATGGAAAAGCCGAACAGCAGGTCGAGCAGGTTCAGCTTCAGGGTTTGCAGGATCACGGTGACGGATTCGGCGCGGCTGAACAGATAGGTGAAATTATCCAGCCCGTTCCAGGCGCTGCCCCAGATGCCGCGCATCATTTTGAAATTCTTGAAGGCCATCACCAGCCCGGTCATGGGCCAGTATTTGAACAAAAGGCAGAACGCCGTGGGCAGCAGGAGCATGGCGTAAAGCGGCCAGTAGCGGCGCATATACACGCCGAAGGGCTGTTTGCGCTTTTTGTTCGCAGCCATTTTGACAGACACTTTTCTAACCCCCCTCTAAGCATTCGGCGAGCCGGAAATCGTCATTGGTTTCAGTTGATACTGTTATTATATACGCAGTTTTTGTCTTTTTCCGGTACTTTCCGGTTCAAAACTGTGCAAAAACGACCATAAACTCCGTCCGCGTTTCAATCGTTCAGGAAAACCATCCCATTTGCTTCCAGGTGAACCTGAAGCGTTTTATGGGGCAGGGTCACGGTGACTTCGCCGGGCGCGTCCTGATCGTTCATGACCACCAGGGTATGGGAGGCCGGGAACCAGGCGCATTCCGCCGCGGGGCAGTCGGTGATGCCTGCGGCCCGCCCGTCCGTGCCGGTCAGGTGGAGCAGCAGCTCCAGCAGCATCCGCGCCGCTTCCGGGCTGTAAGCGAAGCCGCCCAGATACGCGGCCTTGCCTTTGCCGAAGGGGTGCAGGGTCAGGGTGGGAACGCCTTTCTTTTCCCGCAGCACCCGGGTGTCCGGGCCGGTGAGCCGGATGCCGGGCGTCACGCCCAGGGCCTGATCCGCCGTAAAGAAGGGCGCGTTTTCCGTTTCAAAGAGCCAGGGCTGGTGGCAGGCGTAAGCGCCGTCGTCCTGATCCACGCCTAAGATATGCGCCAGGGCAAAGCGGGTATCTCCGCCCGCCGCGGCGGAGGGCTCCCCCGCGCCGATCAGGCTGCCGCCCTCGTATACGAAGCGGGTGATTTCCGAAACCAGGGCGGCATCCTTCCATACGTCGCCGCCGCTCCAGGCGTCCCCCGCCCGGCCCGCGTTCACCAGCACGTCCACGCCCGCCAGCGCGCCGTTTTTCACATCCTCAAAGCTGATGAATTTCACCTTCACCGGCAGGCCGGACAGCGCTTCGTTGATGTGAATCAAAATATTGCCGTCCGTTTCGTGGAAGTGCCCGGACAGCGTCCAGGAGCGCAGCGCGCCCCAGGTGTGCAGCACCGCCACCGTAACGGGCAATTCCGCCGGAGTGCCGCTGGCGTGCAGCGCTTTCAGGCGGCGGAACGCGACGCCCATTTCTTCAATGGCGTCGTTGAACTTATCCTGGCCAATGGTCAGGTGCAGATAGCCGCCCAGGCCGATGCGATCCACGCTCTGGCGGGCCAGGGCACGGCGCACATGGAGCCAGTAGGCCATCGCGTCCTTTTCCGGGCGGCCGCCCTCCGCGAACGTGGGCAGGCCGCCCAGGCCCACCGGGAACAGATAGGGATGGAACCGAATCTCATGCACCGGCACCTGGGCCCCGGCGCACAGGCGGCATTCAAAACCGGAAAACACGCATTTGATCAGGCCGTCAAAGCCGACGGAGGCAAAATATTTGCCGTAGGGCTCCATGCCCACCCAGCTGTCGTCGTAGAACACATAGGCCTGTTTGCCCGCGTCATGGATGATCTGAACCAGCTCTTTGGCCTTTTCCGCCACGAAGCGCTGGATAAAATCCATATAATCCCGCTTATGGTCGGTGGGCGGGCGGTGCGTGGCCTGCAATTTGCCCTTGTTGATAAAATCCTCCGCCGTCAGGGCGTAGCCGTATTCTTTTTCAAAGGCCCGCAGCGCGGCGGGGCTGACGGTAAAATCATAGCTGGCCCAGTCCACAAACCGGGTGCGGCGGCGCAGATCGCTGCCGAAAAGCCATACAAAATTGTAGAACAGGGAGGTCAGGCGCACCACATTGGTATCGGGATTATCCCGGCACCAGTCCCGCAGCCACCCTTTCAGGTATTCCCAGGCCAGGGGATGGCGGGGGTCCAATTGGCGCAGATGCTCGCTTTTCCAATGGTTGGTGGTGTGGTTGTACATGTTGATTTCTTCCCACACGCGCCAGGCCAGGAAGGAAACGGTGTAGCGGTGATAGGGAACGCACCCGCGGATGCGCACCGCGCCTTTTTCATACGTCCATTGATCGGCGGGAACCGGCTGATTTTCCGTCCTGTCCCACACCTGCCAGAAGGGCAGGGCGTCCGGGCTGTCGTTCAGCTGGAACTGCTCGTCAAAATACCCGTCCAGCGGGGCGATTTGCAGGGTATCGGCCAAAGCTAAGCACGGGTCGGAGGAAAGAAACGTCTGCTGCTGCGCGTCGGGATGCGCCGCAGCAAAGGCGTTATGCTCCCGGATGATGCAGATGGTGGAGTATATTTTATAACCCGCCTCCACGATTTCCGGAGACAGCTTGGTGCCGTCGGAGTCCCGGATCACGTCCGCGCCCCATTTTTTCGCCATTTGCAGCGTCAGTTCTTCGTATCCGGCTTCTCCGGGAAGGGTAAATGCTCCCGTGCGGTATTCGTTCATGGCTTTTTCTCCCCTCACGTAAAATGACAGGGTTTCCGTGGTTCTGTCTTTTATTGTATTCTTTTTTTCAGTCGTTTCTACGCATTTTCCGGCACGTCCTAAGCAAATTCGACCATAAACCGCCAATACGCAGACGGCACGGGGGCGCAAAAACGAAATTGTTGACAATTTGTTCCACAAGAAATATAATTTATATGAAATAACTCTGAACAGAGAGGTTTTCAATATGAATAAGCGATGGATGAGTCTGCTGCTCAGTATCTGTCTACTGTTGACCGTAGCGCCCGCATATGCGGCCGGAAACAATCAAGCGGCGGGAGATATCGACGGAAACGGCATCGTCGATGCCGCTGACGTGCAGGCCTTCGCGGACGCGCTTTCCAAAGGGAAAACGCCCGCCAAGTCTGTCGCGGACGTGACGCAGGACGGCGCCGTTGGCATCGACGACCTGCAGGCGCTGTCGCAGCATGTGAACGGCAACGCCCGCACCGCCCGCATCCTTTCGGTGTGTATACGGGGATCGCCGCCAGGCTGGAGGTATCCGAGCATTTTATGCCGTTCCTCGTAGGGTCCGGCTTCGCGCGGGTAACCAATCCTGCCCTTTCCTACGATTCGGGAGACATCCCGCTTTCGTTTGAGGTATCGGGCCGCGCGCTGTACTGCCATTTCGAGACGGCCGGCCTTGAGGCTTCGGACGGATACCGGGTGCGCTTTATCCTGCTTGACAGGGAGGGCCGCGAGATCCCGTCCAGCATGCCCGACCAGCCAATGACCATCGCCGCCAGCCCCGCGTTCCGGCAGATGACGCTGGCCAGCAGCGCCGACGCGCAGCTTGTGCTGCCCACCATGTCCATGGCCTTTACGCGCCAGTACAACTATGACGCGGTGCAGGCCAGCCATTTGGGAGATCTGGGCTACGGCTGGACCCATTCCTTCGACATCTATGTGCTGGAATACACGGACGGACTGACGGGCATCCATATGCCCTCCGGCGAAGCCAGATGGTTCAAAGCCGTGAGCGCCGGCATTTATACCCCCCTTTCCGGCGATACGGGAACCCTGACCCGCGACGGTGACGGCAAGTATCGCCTGAAGGAAGAAGACGGCTCCCTGTACGGCTTCTACAAGGACGGAAGCCTGCAATTCATCATGAACGCCGCTGGAGAAAGCATTTATCTTCACAGAAACGCGCAGCGGCAAATCATCCGGGCGGAATCGTCCTTCAAGAATGTCGCCGTTCAGTTCAAATACACGGACAGCGGCCGCATCAAGTCCATCACGGATCAGTACGGCAGGGTAACGAAGTACGAGTACGACCCGTCGGGCACGCTGCTGACCGCCGTGACGGCCCCCGACGGCGGCGTCACCCGTTACACTTATGTGGCGGGCGTCAGCGAGCGCGCGGACAACCGGCTCGCCAGCGTCGAAACGGCCGGAGGCGTGTTTACGCATTTTATCTATGACGGTCAGGGAAGGCTGTCGGAGACTACGGGCACCTGGGGCGCGAATCCGGTCCGGTATGATTACGACGACGCCACAGGCGACGTGCGCGTGACGGACGCGGCAGGGGCGGAGCTGATTTACCGCCGTGACCGCACGACCGGCGCCGTGACGGTGGAAATCGGCGGCGTGCCCATGATCAGCGGCAGCGGGAATACCCTCTCCCGGCTGAACGCGGAAACGAACGGCAGCGGCCGCGTAACGTCCATCAACGATATGAACGGCAACACCGTCACCATCACCTGGGACGAACAGACCGGCAAGATCGCGTCGGTGACCGATCCTGCCGGAAATACGGTAAAAACGGAATTCGACAGTAAGGGAAACCCCGTCCGCGCCACTTATGCGGATGGAAGTTCCGTCACAGCGGAATACAATAAACTGGGGCTGATGACCAGCTATACGGACGCCAACGGCAACCGTACCGAGTATAAATACACCTCCGCCGGACAGCTCGAAAGCGTCACCAACGCGGAGGGCATTGCCGTGACGGTTTCATATGACAAATACGGCAGTATCGGCAGCATCCGTGACGCGAATCATAAGGCCACGTCATATAAGCGCGACATCCTGGGCCGGATCACGGCCGCCACCTACGCCGACGGGACGAAGGAAACCTTCACCTACCGGCCGGACGGTATGATGCTCTCCAAAACGGACGCCGCCGGAAAACGCACCGAATACGCCTTTGATCTGACCGGCAGGCTGGAAAGCTGCGCGTTCGCGGACGGGACGGCGCTGCATTACGCTTACGACGCCCGCGGCAGCCTGGCCGGCGTTACGCGGACAGACGCCGGCGGGCAGCAAATCGCCGCCGAAACCATCGCTTACGACGTCATGGGCAACGTGGTATCAACGGCCCACAGCATTGACGGTGTCAGCGCCTTTGACGTATCCGTATACAGCGAAGCGTGGGACCGCGTTGGTTATGGATACAGCGACGGCTACGGCGTCAATTACGAATATGACGCCTCCGGCCGGATGACCCGCGTTTACGACGGCGGCGGCACCATCGCCGAATACGTATACGACCCCAACGGCATGGTATCGGCGCGGCGGTACGGCAACGGTACCTCCACGCAATACGAGCGGGACGCCAAGGGCAACGTGACCGCCATCCGGGAATACGACGCGGAAGGCGTGCTGCGGGACGAAACGGTGTACATGTACGACGCAAACGGCAACTGCGTGAGCGAAATTACGCCCTTCGGGGAAAACACGTATACCTATGACAAAGCGGACAGGCTGACGGGCGCGGCGTACCGGGACGGCACGGCGGAGTCCTTCGTCTATGACAAATCCGGCAATATCGTATCCCATACCATGGGCGATCAAAAGGCCGACGCGAAATTCTCCAACATGAACCGCGTGACAAAGGCCGGGAACCGGGAATATACGTGGGACGCCAACGGAAATATGATCCGGATCAAGGAAGGCGGCAGCGTAACGGAGCTGACCTGGAACCTGGAAGGCCGCCTCATCGGGGTCAACAGGGACGGCGAGCATGTGGCCTACGGCTATGACGCCCTGGGACGGCTGAACAGCCGTACGGCGAAAGACAGCACGGTTTACTACGAATGGGACTATACCACGGGCAACCTGGCGGCGGTCAAAAACGAAAGCGGAACCGTCGTGCTGAAATACGTATACGGCCCGGAGCCGAAGGAGCCGCTGGCCGTGCTATGGGACACCGGCAGGGCCTACTTCCGGCAGGATAAAAACCACAGCATCGTGGGCGCGACCGATTTGAACGGCAATTATACGGACAGGCAGCTGTATTCGGCCTACGGCGAATTGCTGTACGGCGGGCGGCTGTGCGATTACGGCTTCGCCGGGATGCTCCAGGATGAAACGGCGGGCCTTCTGTATGTGGGCGAGCGCTGGTACGATCCGCAGCTTGGCGCCTTTATTTCCCAAGATAAGGAAAGTACCTGGGACGGCATCCTTAAAACGCCTGCCGATCCCCGCGACACTGTCCAGCGCGCCGAAGTTTATCTGGCAGACCTGGCAGGAAACGGCAATATGTTCAACCGCTATGCCTATGCCCTTTGCAATCCCATGAAGTACTGGGATCCGGACGGCAGGGTAGCCATCAGCATTTCCGGCGGCACGCCCGGCGTCGGCGTCGGGGGCGGCGTTACCATCGGCGGAAAGGGCGGCGGTTCCGTTTCCGGAGGCATGAACTTCGGGTCGGGCGGCGTCACCGTAACGTTTTATGGAGGCGAGGGTCCCGGAAGCGGCGCTGGCGTCGGCGTCACGATCTGTCCCGGCATTGGCATCACGGTCAATTACGGCACGGACGGTTTCACCTTGGGGATCGCAGTCGGCTGGGGCATTTCCGGGTTCGCAGGCGGAACATTCGGATTGGGCAGTGGCGGCGGCGGCGGCGGATGCTGCCCCACCTTCATTCAGGTGAACGGCGGCGCGCTGTTGAGCCCCGAGCTTCCAACGGACGTTTCTGGAAAGCCCCTATCAGCGAAGATCACTGTGCCGGTCAGCGGCGCGTATCTGCGCTCGGACATCCCCATTTTCGGCGTGGCCGGGGGCGAAGGCTTCGACCACTACACGGTGGAGTACGCTTCCGCGTCTTCGCCGGACGAATGGGTGCTGATCGAATCCTCCGAAACGCCCCAGAACACCACG
>CACWWM010000160.1 GCA_902764565.1 uncultured Eubacteriales bacterium | reverse complement strand
ATATGCGGCGTTCCGATCCCGCAAAGCTTCAAAGGGACGTACTTCATACGACTGGCGAAATCATGGATGTATTGGCCCCAATATTGAAAGCTGTTCTTTCCCCGGTGCTTAGCAGCGAAAACTGATTTTTCCAAATTTGAGTGTCACGGCATTTGTTCGAGGCGCTGTCATTTTCGGCAGCGCTTCTTCTATTGTCAAAGAAAGTGTAATGTATGAAAAGCAAGAAGAAAAGACAGCTTCGGGAAAAGACGTGGCAACGCAAAGTGGTAAAGGAATGTCGAAAAACCGCAAGAGAACTCAAACGAAGCATCGACCGATATTTTTATGGAACCTTGCTGCCTACGGAAGAAAGACTCTTTAGAGACATCAGGCAAATGTTTCAAGAGAAAGCGGCAAATATGAGTATAGAAGATAAACTGGTAATGGCGCTTAAAATCCATCTGGCTGTGCCGAACGATTGTCTGCTCTATATGGATGAAGATTTCTCTGCGAAGCTAAGGAGTGTCCTTGCGGAGTGCGTATTCGGAGATATAGGAGAAAAAAGCATTGGGGGCGTCATGAATGGCTGAAAGATATGGCGACATTCACATCATACAGCCCTTTTTACAGATCAAACCCATCACCTATCGGCAAGCCTGTGACTTTATATCTCTGCATCATCGGCATCATGGGCCGCCGCAGGGCTGTAAATTTTGCATCGGCGCGTTTGTGGATGAAACATGGTCGGCTGCGCGGTATGCGGCCGCCCGGTATCCAGAGAATTGGATAACGGAGAAATCTGTGAGATCACCCGTTTATGCACCGATGGAACGCCCAACGCTTGTTCTTTTCTCTATGGAGCCTGCTGCCGGATTGCGAAAGCCATGGGATATAAGCAGATCATTACCTATACGCTGATCTCTGAAAACGGCGCTTCTCTCAAAGCAAGCAATTTTGCCTGTGAAGGCATTGCCGGAGGAATAAAGTGGACAGGTGTTCGTGATCGGGGGCAGAAAATCCCAGCGGAAATGAAACAAAGATGGGCAAGACAGCTATGAGTCGTAATGACAAAGAAGAAAGGAAAAAGAAAGCGTGGATGTATTGCTGATTGAACCAATGAAAGCACCCCGTCCCATCCAAATTGACAACGGATTGGAGCCGCTGCAGCAGGCTGTAGGCGGTGATATACAAGCGGTCTATCCATTTGATGACCCTGTCGCTATCATCATAAATGATGAAGGAAAGAACATAGGTCTAAAGCCAAACCGTGCGCTGCGGGACGAGGAAGGAACGATATATGACATTCTGCCAGGGAACGCCCTCATTGTGGGGCTTGGCGAAGAAAATTTCACCGATTTGTCCCCCGAATTGATGAAAAAATATAGCGACTTTTTCAGGATACCAGAAAAATTCTTGAATATAAATGGAAACATTATCGTCCTGAAATGCCCTGTTCCTGTCGAAAAGCATCCTCCCAAGCCCCGTCGTTCTCACGATTGGGACGCGAGATAAAACCTCATAAACCAGATTATATGAAACCGCTTCTGACGATTCCGTTCGGAAGTTTTTTTCAAGGAGGGGGAAGAAAAATGCTTTTCCTGATTCACCGGCTGGTGGTTCCGCCTTAGCGCATCACAAACATAATCGGAAGGAGGTTTTTTCATTGCAGGAGGAAGTAGAAAACAAAACGGTTACGCTCATTATTAACAGCACCAAGTTTTCTGGTCGCGTGCTGAAAAGCGCCATATCCAAATATCTGGCGCACAGGAGCGCCAAGCACCGGGAAAAGAAAATGGACAAAAAAGCGGAAAAGCGGGCAGCGCAGGCGCAAAAGGCTGCCGCGAAGGGAGGATACGGTTATGTAGTGCATCACGGGAAACAGAGCGTCAAGGCCCTGATCGCTCAAAACCAGGGCGTCAGCAACATGGACGTATCGGACAAAGACCTGAAAGGCTTTGAGAAGATCACCCGGAAGTATAACGTGGATTACGCCGTCAGGAAAACCAAGGGACATCCGCCCAAATACCTGGTTTTCTTTAAGGCGCGGGATAACGACGCCCTGATCGGCGCGATGGAGGAATATACCCGGAGGAAAGAATACAAAAAGGATCATCCTTCCATCATCAAACGACTGTCCAAAGGTTTGACGCAGAGCATCCAGCATGGGCGCAATCGAGTGAAAGAACGGAAGAAGGAACAGGTTCGATGAAGAAAAAACTGATCCTGACCCTGCCTTATCTGTTTATTGCCCTGTATGCCACCAAGCTGGGCGAAGCGTGGCGGCTGGCTGACGGAAAAGACACCGCCCGGAAGGTTCTGCACTATATGGACGGGCTGAAAGCGGCTTTCCAATCGCCCTTTCCCAGCTTCTATCCCTCGGATTTGCTGATCGGCCTGCTGTTCGCTTTCGCTTTCTGGCTGTTCGCCTATACCAAACGTCTGAACCAGAAAAAATACCGGAAAGGTATTGAGTACGGTTCTGCCCGGTGGGGTACGGCCCAGGACATTAAGCCCTTCATGGATAAAGATTTTCAAAAGAACATCATTTTGACCGAAACGGAACGCCTGACCATGGCTTCCAGGGTACCGAATCCCGCCTATGCACGCAATAAAAACGTTTTGGTCGTCGGTGGCTCTGGCAGCGGTAAAACACGCGGCTATTGCAAGCCGAATCTCATGCAAATGCACTCTTCATACGTCGTGACCGACCCCAAAGGCACGATCCTCGTTGAGTGTGGAAAAATGCTTCAGGATAACGGATACCGCATCAAGGTGTTCAATTCCATAAACTTTCGGAAAAGTATGCACTATAATCCCCTGGCTTATGTGCATAGCGAAAAGGACATTTTGAAGTTGGTCAACGTGCTGATTACCAACACCAAGGGTGAAGGCAAAGTGGGCGATGAGTTCTGGACGAAAGCGGAAACGCTGCTCTATACCGCCCTGATTTCCTACATCTGCACCCGTGGGCCGGAAAATGAAAGGAATTTCGGTACGCTGGTGAGCATGATCAACGCTATGGAAGTCCGGGAAGAAGACGAGGATTTCAAAAATGTTGTTGATCAGATGTTCGATGAACTGGAGAAAAAGGAACCGCAGCATTTTGCTGTGCGCCAATACCGCAAGTTTAAACTGGCGGCAGGCAAGACCCTGAAATCTATCCTTATTTCCTGTGCTGCCCGCCTCGCGCCCTTTGATATTCAGGAAATACGGGACATCATTTCCGAGGACGAATTGGAACTGGACACTATTGGTGATACGCCTACCGCCGTGTTCTTTATCATTTCCGACACGGATGACAGCATGAATTTCCTGGTATCCATGGCCTACACCCAAATGTTTAACTTACTCTGTGAAAAAGCGGATGATAAGTACAACGGAAGATTGCCCGTGCATGTACGCTGCCTGATCGATGAGTGCGCTAACATTGGCCAAATCCCCAAGCTGGAAAAGCTCATGGCGACCATTCGCAGCCGGGAGATCTCCGCCAGCCTGATCCTGCAAACGCAGAGCCAGTTGAAAGCGCTGTACAAGGATAACTGCGAAACCATCATCGGCAACTGCGACGCCGTCCTGTTCCTGGGCGGCAAAGAACGGACAACCTTAAAAGACCTGACGGAAACGCTGGGGAAAGAAACCATCGACATCGCCAATACCGGTGAGAGCCGGGGACGGGAGAAATCCTACTCCACCAACTATCAGCGGCTTGGCAAGGAACTGATGACGATGGATGAGCTTTCCGTGCTGGACGGCAGCAAATGCATTTTGCAGCTTCGCGGCGTCCGGCCTTTTCTTTCCCGGAAGTACGATATAACAAAGCATCCCAATTATAAGTATTTATCGGATTACGATCCGAAAAACGCATTTGACATCGAAGCCTATCTGCATTGCAAGCTGAAGCTGAAAGCCAATGAAGAATATGATGCTTATGAAACGGATGTAACCGACGCCGATATTGCGGCCATGGAGCGAGAGGAACGTGAGGACAGCCCGCCTGAACGGGGAGAAGCAGTAGAAGAAATCGCGGATGAACCTCTCACCCCGGAACCGGATATTGACGAGGCTTTCGACTACGGCGCGTTCTTTTGAACAGCGCTATTTTTATATAAAATTTGGAGGAAAACTTATGGATATTTTTATTCAGGCACTGAGTGTGGTGCAGGCAATCCTGTTTCTTATCGGCGCTGCCCTAGGCATTTGGGGTATTGTGAACTTGTTGGAAGGGTACGGCTCCGACAACCCCGGCGCTAAATCACAGGGAATTAAGCAGTTTGTCGCGGGCGCGGGTGTCGTGCTGATCGGCATCGTGCTGGTGCCCTTGCTCGCCAACCTTTTTAGCGTTACTTGACAATCCCGGCCCCCGCTTCGGCGGGGGCCTCCCTGTAAAGGAGGTGAACTGATTGAACTTCCTGTGGAACAAAATCACAGAATGGATCAAAGGCTTGCTGATCAGCGGCATCATGAGCAACCTGAACGGCTTGTTCGACAGCCTGAATGGGCAGGTGGCGGAGATCGCGGGTACGGTGGGCGCTACGCCCCAGGGCTGGAATGGAAGCGTGTTCAATATGATCAAGTCCCTGTCGGATAACGTGATCGTCCCTATCGCAGGAGCGATATTGACCTTCGTGATGTGCTATGAACTCATTCAGATGGTGATCGACAAAAACTCCTTCCACGATTTTGAAACCTTTGTGTTCATGAAGTGGACGATCAAAACGGCCATCGGGGTCTTGCTGCTTTCCCATGCCTGGGATATCGTCATGGGCATCTTCGCTGTGGCGCAGAACGTGGTCAACGCGGCGGCGGGAACCATCATCACCAATACGGATATGAACATCGCGTCTGTAATCGCTGACCTGGAAACGGGACTTCAAAGCATGGAGATCGGCCCCTTGTTCGGGCTGTGGTTCCAATCCATGCTGGTGGGCATCATTTCCTGGGCCATGACCATCTGCATCTTCGTGGTAGTGTATGGCCGCATCATGGAAATCTATCTGGTTACTTCCGTCGCCCCCATCCCTTTCGCAGCCCTGGGAAACCGGGAATGGGGACAGATTGGCCAGAATTATATTCGTTCCCTGATCGCCCTAGGTCTGCAAGCCCTGCTCATCATCATATGCGTGGCGATTTACGCCGTACTGGTTCACTCCATTGCCGTTGATACCGACGTGATCAAGGCCCTGTGGACGTGTATCGGCTATACCGTCCTGCTCTGCTTTACGCTGTTCAAGACCAGCAGCCTGAGCAAAACGATCCTGAACGCCCATTAAGGAGGCAGCCCATGAAAGACATCATTCAAGCGGACGTACCCAAGGACCTGTCCAAAATCAAAACCAAAATCTTCTTTAACCTCACCAAGCGGCAGCTCGTATGCTTCGGCTGCGGCGCGCTCATCGGCGTCCCGCTGTATTTCCTGACCAGGGGCATCCTGCCCAAGAGCCTTTCGCTGCTGCTCATGATCTTCGCCATGACGCCCTTCTTCCTGCTGGCCATGTATGAAAAGAACGGCCAGCCACTGGAAGTGGTGGCCCGGAACATCATGGATACCCGGTTCCGGCGCGCAAAAAAGCGCCAAAAAGCGCCCCTACAAAACCAATAATCTCTACGCCGCCCTGGAGAAACAGGCGGCGCTGAATCAGGAGGTGAAAGCCATTGTTTGGCCTGTTCAAACGAATCTTCGGACGAAAAAAGCAAAAGGAAACGGAAAGGCAACCCAAGGCGAAACTGACGCGGGCGGAAAGAAAGCAGCTGAACGCGGCGCTGGCCAAGGTCAAAAAGCGAAATAACGGCCCCGCCACCGCCCAGGACACCATTCCCTATCTGCGGATGTACCAGGACGGCATCTGCCAGTTGGACGAAAAGCATTTTTCCAAAACCGTTCAGTATTTCGACATCAACTACGAACTGTCCCATCACGATGAAAAGCTGGCGGTGCTGGAAGAATGGGGAGATTTCCTCAATTTCTTCGACCCGTCCGTGCTGTTTCAATTCAATTATGTAAACCTTCAGGAAGACGCGGTGGAGCTTTCCCGCAGCTTTGACACCGTGAATCAAAGCGGCCCGGATGATCCCATCGCGGACGAACTGAAAACCTTCCTGGAAAATGTGTACGCCCAGGGCAGCAACGATCAGGCGCGGCTGAAATTCTGCACCTTCACCGTTACGGCGGATAACCTGCGCGCGGCCAGGATGCGGCTCAACCAGGTGGAGGGCGGCGTCAAGGAACACATGAACCGCTTGGGCTGTAAATGCGAAGTCATGGACGGCAAAGACCGAATGCGCCTGCTGCATACCATCTTCCATCTGGATAAGCGGGAGCAATTCAATTTTGAATGGAAGTGGCTTCCCCTCACGGGCCTGTCCACCAAGGACTTTATCGCCCCAAGCAGCTTTGAGTTCCGGGAAAGCCGGTACTTCAAAATGGGCGAAAAGCACGCCTCCGTATCGGCCATCCAGATCCTGGCCTCCCGTCTGGACGATACCATGCTGGCGGAGCTGCTGAATCTGGACAATAGCATGGTGGTGACGCTGCATGTGAAAGCCTACGATCAGGCGGAAGCCATTAAGGTGGTCAAACAGAAGCTGAGCGACCTGGATCGCATCAAGATCGACGAGCAGATGAAAGCGGCTCGCAGCGGTTATGACATTGACATTCTCCCTGCCGACCTGAACCTGTACGGCAAAGCGGCCCGCGAAATCCTGGATATGCTGCAAAGCAAGGATCAGAGGATGTTCCTTTTGACCTTCCTCATCATGAATACCGCCGACAGCAAATCCAGGCTGAAAGCGGTGCTGGATGAACTCAAATCCATGACCCAGCCCAAGGAATGTCCTATCATCCCTTTGGACTACCAGCAGGAGGATGGCATGGTTTCCTCCCTGCCCCTGGGCGTGAATAAAATCGAAATCCAACGGATCATGACCACTTCCGCCCTGGCTGTCCTGATCCCTTTCCGCACCATGGAATGGGCGGATCAATCCCCGGAGGCGCTGTACTGCGGCGTCAATTCCCTGACCCACAACATGATCCTGGTGGACAGGAAAGGAATGAGCAACGGCAACGCCATCATCCTGGGCAAGCCGGGCGGCGGCAAATCCATGGTAGCGAAAACGGAGATCGAGCAGGTGAAATACTTCACCCATGACGATATCATGATCTGCGACCCGGAAAGCGAGTATTCGCCCATGGTATGGGCCATGGAGGGGCAGGTGATCCGCATTGCCCCCAACAGCACGGATTATATCAATCCCCTGGACATCAACCTGGAAAGCTACGCGCCGGGCGAAAGCCCCTTGCAGCTTAAAGCGGAATTCGTGCTGTCCCTGTGCGAACTGATGCTGGGCGACAAGGAAGGCTTGCAGACCATTCAAAAGAGTGTGATCGACGCGGCGCTGCAAATCATCTACCGCCCCTTCTTTGCTGATCCCCGGAAAGAAAACCTGCCCATCCTGGGCGATTTGTATGAAGCACTTCGGGAGATGAACACGGAGCGGGCCGACAACGTGGCCGACGCCCTGGAAATCTATGTGACCGGCAGCCTGAACCTGTTCAATCACCAGACCAATGTGGATGTGAACAACAGGGTGGTGTGCTACGACATCCGTGACCTGGGTACGCAGCTCAAGCCCGCGGGGATGTTCATCGTGCAGGAACAGGTATGGAGCCGCGTGGCCGCCAACCGGGAAAAGGGCAAGTACACCCGGTACTACATGGATGAAATGCACGTTCTGCTGCAAACGCCGCAGACTGCCGCTTACTCTGTCCAAATCTGGAAGCGGTTCCGCAAATACGGCGGCCTGCCCATGGGCATCACGCAGAACATCAACGACCTGACCCGGAATCAGG
>CACWWM010000159.1 GCA_902764565.1 uncultured Eubacteriales bacterium | reverse complement strand
TGAAATCATGATGCCCCTGTCCTATGGCGGACAGCAGGTGTACCGCGATTTTTCCGGCCCGCTGCTGCGGGGCACCTTCGCCATCACCAGCCATTGCAAAGAACCGGAAAAGCTGCTCCAGTGGGTGGATTTCCTGTACACGCAGGAAGGGGCCATTCTGGCCGGCATCGGCCAGGAGAACGTGGATTACCTGGTGGACGGCGACGGCTCCTGGCGGCTGACAGAAGGCAACCAGAGCAGTTATGACATGTACCGGGCGGGCAGCCTCATCGAGGGCGGCGCGGAAGGCCCCGGCATCATGACGGGGGATTTCCAGAGCCGCATCAGCGGCGGCACGCTGGTAAAGACCATCCTGGAAAAGCAGGCGCAGTTCAGTCAATATGTGCGTATGCCCTTCCCGTATTACACCCTCACCAAGGCGCAGGAAACGGAAATCGCTCCGCTCCAGGCTGAAATCGGCTATTATGTGGATATGCAGCTGGCGCGGTGGGTGTTGGGCGAGGAAGAAATTTCCGACGAGAGCTTTGTCATGTTTGAACAGCAACTGAATGAATTGGGTCTGGAAAGGTTCCTGGCGTTCTGGCAGGATGTTCTGGATCGCCAGTAAGGAGAGGAAGGAACCATGAATCATTATTCGCAGATGCTTTCTCAAATGAAGCATTCGCCCGCAATGGAGCGTTTTTCCCGGCTTTACGGACGCCGGGACGGCGAACTGGCCCGGCAGCTGAGCCGGTACACCAGTTTGGTCAAAGCCCATGAGGAGCTGTTTCACGCCGACGAGAAACCGCTTTATCTGATCAGCGCGCCGGGCCGCACCGAAATCATCGGCAACCATACGGATCATAACAATGGCCGGGTGCTGGCCGCGGCCGTGAATTTGGACTGCGTGGCCTGCGTATCTCCCCGGGACGATATGACCGTGCGTATCCACAGCGCCGGTTATCCGCCCATCGAACTGAGCTTAGACGATCTTTCCGTGCATCCCGAGGAAGAAGGCACTTCCGCCGCCCTGGTGCGCGGCGTCGCCAAGGGCATGCTGGATCGGGGCTTCCGCCTGGGCGGCTTCGACGCCGCCGTGACCAGCGACGTGCTGGGCGGCAGCGGCCTTTCTTCCTCCGCCGCCTATGAAGTGATGGTGTGCGCCGTGATCGACGCCCTGTATAACGGCTTTACCTGCGAAAGCACGCCACGGGCCCAGATCGCTCAGTACGCCGAAAACGTGTACTTCGGCAAGCCCTCCGGCCTGATGGATCAGATGGCCTGCTCCACCGGCGGCCTGGTCACCATCGATTTTAAGGGCGAACCTCAGGTAACGCCCCTTTCTTTCAGCTTCCAGGACGCCGGGTACGCCCTGGTGGTTGTGAACACCGGCGGAAGCCACGATAATTTAACGGCGGAATACGCCGCCGTCCGCGCCGAAATGCAGGGCGTGGCCGAAATGCTGGGCGCCCAGGTGCTGCGCCAGGTGCGGCCCGAAGAGCTGTGGAAGCATATTCCCGAGCTGCGGGAAAAGCTGGGTGAACGCGCCGTGCTCCGCGCCTTCCACTTCATGGATGAAAATAAGCGCGTCAAGGACATGGTGCAGGCCATCCGCGCCCAGGATATTCCTGCCATGTTCGAGGCCATTACCGCCTCCGGCGAAAGCAGCTGGATGCTGCTGCAGAATATCTATCCCGCCGGTATCCACCAGCCCCTGGCCCTGGCCCTGGCTATGGCCGCCAGCATGTTAAAGGGAAAAGGCGCGTGGCGCGTCCACGGCGGCGGTTTCGCGGGCACCACGCTGAACTTCGTCCCCAACGAAATGGTGGATGATTTTGTGCGGCGCATGGAATGTGTGTTCGGCGATCATTCCTGCTTCGTGCTGGACGTGCGGCCGGAAGGGGCCGCCGTGGTGCTGAAAGAAGAATAAAGCGCATTTTTGATCCATCCGCCTTTCTCCGCTTGGACCGGCGGATGGATTTTTTCGGATAGAGGAAGAAGGAGGAAAGCGGATTTGATCATCACCCGTTCTGCGGAGGAAACCAGGGCCTTGGGGGCGCGCCTGGCGCGTGCCTTAAAGCCGGGGGACACGCTGACCCTCCGGGGCGATTTGGGCGCTGGAAAAAGCGAGCTGGCCCGGGGCGTGGCCCGGGGCCTTGGCGTATCCGGCCCGGTGCCCAGCCCTTCCTTTACCATCCTGAATATGTATGACGAGGGTCGCTGCCCCCTGTATCATTTTGACTGGTACAGAATTCACGATCCCGAGGAAATCGCCGAAATGGGCTTTCAGGAGCAATTGAACGGCGACGGCGTGGCGCTGATCGAATGGAGCGAGCAGGCCCCGGAGTACGTGCCGGAAAGGCGCCTGAACGTAACGATAAAAACCCTGGATGAAAACACCCGGGAAATATCCTTTGAACCCGTGGGCGGATTTCCTTTTTCGGAGGAACAGGTGAAATGATCTTATTCTGTTTGGACACTTCGGGCCCTGTTGCGGGCGTGGCGCTGATGCAGGACGGCGCGGTGCGCTATGAGGGCATGGCCGTCAACGCCTTCACCCATTCCCAGTCCATCCTGCCCATGGCGGAGGAAGCGTACCGCCGGGCGGGGCTGGAAATGGGGAATACCGATTATTACGCCGTTACGGTGGGCCCCGGCTCCTTTACCGGCGTGCGCATCGGCGTGAGTACGGTAAAAGCCCTGGCCCACGCATCGGGCAAGCCCTGCATCGCTGTGGACGCCCTGGAGGCCATGGCGGCGGGGGTACAGCCCTTTTCGGGCGTGATCTGTCCCATTCAGGACGCCCGGGCCGGGCAGGTGTACGGCGCGGCGTTCCAGGGGGAAACCTTAACGCGGCTTTTGCCGGATGAACCCATCAAGCTGGAAGCGTATCTGGAAAAGGTATCGGCTTTCGGTCAGCCTCTGCTGTTTTTAGGGGACGGCATGCCGGTGCACCGGGAAGCCATTCAAAGCATCCTGTGCGATCGGGCACGGTTCGCCCTGCCGCATTTGGCGTTCCTTCGCCCCGCCGCCGCCGCTTATTTGGCCTGGAATAAAATGGATCAAGCAGTGGATTACAAAAATCTGTCCCCCCTGTATCTGCGTCCGCCCCAGGCGGAACGGCAGAAGAACCTGCGGGAGATGAAGCTATGAGCGATATCATCATCCGCCGCATGACCTTGGACGATGTGGACGGCGTACACGCCATCGAGGCCGCCACCTTCGCCCGGCCCTGGTCGAAACAGGACTTTGTAAAGGAAATGACCGCCAACGCCTGCGCACGCTATCTTGTGGCGGAAAAAGACGGCGCTGTGATCGGCTACGCCGGGGCCTGGATCGTGCTGGACGAAGCTCATGTGACCAACGTGGCCGTGGCGGAAAACTGCCGGGGCCAGGGCGTGGGCAGGCTGCTCACGGCGGGGCTTATGCAGTACGCCGCCAATTTGGGCGTAGTGTACGCCACCCTGGAGGTGCGCAAAAGCAACGAAACGGCCAAGCGGCTGTACCAGTCCCTGGGCTTTGAATACGTGGGCGTGCGAAAGCGCTATTATGAGGATAACGGGGAAGACGCCCTGCTCTACTGCTGCCAGCACATGCCCCCGGCGGACCCGGATTTTACCGAACCGGAAACAGTAACCGAAGAATCTTAATAAATCAATCAAAACGGAGGGACGAATCATGGAGAAGGTCAGAATCGGTATCATCGGCTGCGGCGGCATTGCCAACAACAAGCACATGCCTTCCCTGGCCAAGCTGCCCGAAGTGGAAATGGTGGCTTTCTGCGACATCGTGGAGGAGAAGGCCCAAAAGGCGGCCAAGGACTTCGGCACCCCGGACGCCAAATGGTATGTGGATTACAAGGAACTATTGGCCCGGAAGGACATCGACGTGGTGCACGTGCTCACCCCCAACAAGCAGCATTCGTTCATCACCGTGGACGCCCTGGAATCCGGCAAGCACGTCATGTGCGAAAAGCCCATGGCCATCAATTCGGAGGAAGCCAGGAAGATGCTGGACGCGGCAAAGCGCACCGGCAAAAAGCTGACCATCGGCTATCAGAACCGCTACAAGGCGGAAATCCAGTACCTGAAAAAGTGCATTGAGGCGGGCGATTTGGGCGAAATCTATTATGCCAAGGCCCTGGCCGTGCGCCGCCGGGGCGTGCCCACCTGGGGCGTGTTCCTGGACGCGGAAAATCAGGGCGGCGGCCCCCTCATCGATATCGGCACCCATGCCCTGGACCTGACGCTGTACGAAATGAACAATTACGAGCCTCAGATGGTGGTGGGCTCCACCTTCCGCAAGCTGGCGGACACTGAAAACGCCGCCAACATTTGGGGCTCCTGGGATCCCAAGAAGTTCACGGTAGAGGATTCCGCTTTCGGCTTCATCAAAATGAAGAACGGCGCCACCATCAGCCTGGACGCTTCCTGGGCGCTGAACACCCTGCGGGCGGACGACGGCAAGATCGTGCTCTGCGGCGATAAGGGCGGGGCCGACACCCTGGGCGATAAGAACGTGCTGCGGCTGAACGGTGAAAAGTTCTCCAAGCTCTATGTGACCGAACCGGATTTGAAAGCGGGCGGCGTGGATTTCTACGCGGGCAGCGTAGGCAAGCCCGAGGAAATCGAAGCCCGCATGTGGATCGACCATGTGCTGGACGACAGCAAGCCTCTGATCGTGAAGCCCGAACAGGCTTATGTGGTCACGCAGATCCTGGAAGCGATTTACGAATCCGCCAAATCAGGAAAACCCGTTTATTTTGAATGATTATTTTATGCTGCAAGGCCCCCTGCGAATTTGCCGGGGGCCCTGCTTATGACGGGTGAATTTCTGCATATTTTTCGTTATGTTTTCCCTTGCCGCTAAACTGCCCCAAGGGTAAGATACAATATGAAAATATGTCTGCTTTCACGGGAAGGAGAATCACCATGCTTTATCCAAGAAGCAAAGAAAAAGCCCTGGATCCCGCGCTTTTCCGGAATCCCGGTTCTGAATACCGCTGCACGCCCTTCTGGGCCTGGAACTGCGATCTGAACGAAGATTTGCTCCGCCGGGAAATCGGCTGCATGAAGGAAATGGGCATGGGCGGCTTCCACATGCACACCCGCTGCGGCATGTCCGTTCCCTATCTGTCCGACGCGTTCATGGAAAAAATCCGTGTCTGCGTGGAGGAAGCAAAGAAGCAGGGCATGCTGGCCTGGCTGTACGACGAGGATAAATGGCCCTCCGGCTTCGCGGGCGGCTATGTGACGAAAAAAGAAGAAAACCGTCAGCGCTTCCTTTTGTTTACGCCCAAAGCGCCGGAGGATGCCAATGACAAGCTGCTGGCCCGGTATGCAGTCACCCTGAATCAGGAAGGCCGCCTTAAGGCCTACCGGCGGCTTCAGGAGAACGAACAGGCGGAAGGGACGGTATGGCACGCCGTGGAAAGGCGTACCAAGCCCGGCCCCTGGTTCCATTTCAACGGCTACGTGGACACCATGAATCCCGCCGCCATCCGGGATTTCATTCACATTACCCATGACCGGTATCAGGAGGTTTTAGGCGAGGATATGGGCCGTATCTGCCCCGCTATCTTTACCGACGAGCCCCAGATGCCCCGGAAAACCACCCTGGCCCATTCCACGGATTTGCAGGACGTGCTGATGCCCTGGACCGGCGACATGGAAGAA
>CACWWM010000158.1 GCA_902764565.1 uncultured Eubacteriales bacterium | reverse complement strand
CTCCACGCTCCAAACTTTTTCAGAATGGTGATATAAATGAGCAAGTATGTTATCGGTTTAACCGGCGGCATCGCCTGCGGGAAGAGCAACATTTCCCGATCCTTAAAGGAAGCGGGTGTGCCGGTGATCGACGCGGACGAAATTTCCCGGAGCCTGACGGCTTCCGGGGGCCCCGCTTTGCCCGCGATCCGGGAAAAATGGGGCGAAAAGGTGTTCGACGGGGAAGAACTGAACCGCCGGGCGCTGTCTGATATCGTGTTTTCCGATCCCGCCGCGAGGGAAGCGCTGAACGCCATCATTCATCCCCTGGTGCTTTCGGAAATCCATCGGAAGATGGACGAAACGGAGGGCCCGGTGGTGATGGACGTGCCCCTTTTGTATGAGGTGGGCATGGATTCCTGGTGCGATGAAATCTGGTGCGCCTACGCCCCCCAGAAGGAGCAGGTGCGCCGGGTGCGCAAGCGGGGCCGGATCACCTATGCCGAAGCCCTGCGCCGCATTCATTCTCAAATGCCGGTGATGGAAAAGCGCAGGCGGGCGGATCACATGATCCGTACCACCGGCACCAAGGAGGAAAGCGGCCGCGCGGCGCTTTCCCTGTGGCAGGACGCGGTAAAGCGAGCTTCGGAAACCGGAGGAAACAAGCGGCATGAATGATTTTCCCTCTCCCGCCCCTGTTCAGGCTCCGCCCCAGCGGCAGCGCCGTTCGGGAAGGGCAGCCGCACGAAAGAGAAAAAAAGGCTTCGCCCTGTGGCAGTGGGTGGTGCTGTCCGTGCTGGCCTGCGGGCTGCTGATCGCCTGCATTGAGCTTTATAACGCCAACGGCAGCCTGATCCAGCTTCGCCAGGAACGCCTGACCGCCCAGGAAAAGTACGAAAAAACGGTGCGGAACCATCAGCCGCGCTACCGGGATCTGATCGAAAAATACGCATCGGAGTACGACCTGAACCCCGCCTATGTGTCCGCTATCATCATGCAGGAAAGCGGCTACGATCCCCAGGCCGTCAGCAGCAAGGGGGCCATGGGCCTGATGCAGTTCATGCCCAACACCTTTGATTGGGTGGCCCCCAACTGCGGCATCAGCAAAAACGACGTAAACGCCGTGTACGAGCCGGAGAACGCCATCAAAATGGGCTGCTACCTGCTGCGCTATATCTGCCGCAAGATCGAAAGCGACGACCCCGTGCTGGTGGCCTGCGCCTATCACGCGGGCTGGGGCACGGTGCCCTCCTGGATCGAGAACTATTCCACCGACGGCAAAACCCTCAAGGTGTCCCAGATTCCCAAATCAGATACGCGGACTTACGCGGGAAGGGTGTTGAATTCCTATGCGATCTATTTGCAGCATTACTATTAAACGGGCGCTGGCGCTGCTGCTGGCGCTCATGCTGCTGTGCCCCTCCGCCGCCTTCGCCACCACCATGGATCAGAGCCTGTCCCTGGGCATGATCTCGGTGAAAACCGTGTCCCTCAATCCCCTGGCGCCGGAGGAAAGGGAGTTTCAGTCCCTGACCGCCCTGATCTACGAAGGGCTGTTTTACCTGGACGACGATTACAAGCCCCAGGAATGCCTGGCCCGGGAATGCAATTACACCTCCGACGGCAAGGATTGGACCATCCGCCTGCGCCAGGACGCCGTGTTCCACGACGGCACGCCCTGCACGGCCTACGACGTGGAAGCCACCATCAACGAGATTCTGCGCCTGGCCCAGGAGGGCCGGGGGCAGTACAGCCAATTGCAGTATATCATCGGCAGCGTGTCGGTGAACAGCGCCGATTCCCTGAAAATCACCGTGAAGCGCCCCTATTACGGCGTGCGCTTCGCCCTTACCTTCCCCATTCTGCCCCGGGATCAGGTGCAGTCCTCCATGCCCGCGGGCACAGGCCCCTATAAGGTGGATCAATTCCTGCCGGGCAACGCGCTGTACCTGTCCGCCAATGAAAACTGGTGGAACGGCGAGCCGGAGGTGAAAACGATCAACGTATCCTTCCGCGCCACCAACCGGGAATTGATTTCCGACTATGAATACAACCGCGTGGACGCGGCCATTACCCGTTCCGCCTCCGCCGGGCAGTATCAGACGGGCCTGACCAACCTGAACATCACCTACCGCACCCGCCAGCTGGAAACGCTGCTGCTGAACAACAGCTCCAGCGCGTTTCCGCTGAACGATCAGAAGGTGCGGGAAGCCGTCCGCTGCGCCATCGACTTTGACGCCATCGCCAATTCCGTGTATATGGGCATGGCCGACCGGACGGATACCCCCATGCCCGCCGGTACCTGGATGTATAAGGACAACGAAGCCGCCTATGCCTACAACCCGGACAAGGCCCGGCAATTGCTGGACGAGGCGGGCTGGAAGCCCAATCCCGCCGACGACAACATCCGCCATACGGTGGTGGAGGAAAAAGGCAAGCCGGTGGATAAGCGCCTGCGCCTGGGCCTGTACGTCTATGAGGAACAGGACAATTCCGTCCGCGTGCAGGTGGCGGGCATGATCGCCGATTATTTAGCCGCCGTGGGCATCAACGTGCACGTGGAAACCCGGAGCTTTTCCGAAGTGGCCGATCATTTGAAGGCCAGGAATTTCGATATGGCCATCGCCGCCTTCCAGATGGACGTGGTGCCGGACCCCGGCTTCCTGCTCATGAGCGGCAACACGGGCAATTACTGCGGCTACAAATCCACCGCCATGGACAATCTGTTCAAGAAGCTGCGGGCGGAAAGGGAATTTTACAACTACCAGCAGCTTTTGGAGCAGATTCAGGATCAATTCGCCCAGGACTGCCCCTTCGTCTGCATGTGGTACCGCTGCGGCGCGCTGCTCACCCGCAAGGTGTTCACCACCGTGCGGGACGTGCGGGAACCGGAGATACTGCGCGGTATCGAAAGCGTAGGGAAATAGGGTAAAAAAATTGAAAAGTGGAAAGTGAAAAGTGGAATGATAAAGCGCATCATGTCAGCTTACGTCAGGCAAAGCGCTTTCAATTCAGCTTTTCATTTTCCACTTTTCACTTTCCGAGATTCAATGACTAAAATGGACGGTTTTTATTCCGCCTGCGGGCTGTTTGTTTTCAGCCAGCACAGGCTCCAATCATAGGGGCGCGGGGCACGCTCGGAAAAAGTCACCCGGGCTTTTTCCAGCGCCCGGCCGCGCGAGATCCCGTCCTCGATGCGTTCCAATTCCGGCAGCACGTCGGGGGAGAGGGAAACCAAATAGGAAGCGTCTAACTCCATCAGAACGCCTTGATTGTACGAGCTGACCTGATACCGGGCGATCAGCCGATCCACATTGCCGTAATTGAGCGCCGTCCAGGTGCAAAGGGCCAGCACGGTCAGGGCGGGGCAGATACGCGCGGAGGGAAAGGCGCATTTGACCAGGCAGGCGATCAGGGCGCACAGGATCATCAGCATGCCCCAGAGGGTCACCACCCGCAGCACGCTCAAGCCATAGGCTTGGATGTAAAGCCGCATGCGGAAAAAGGCGGAATAATCGATCACCAGGGTCAGCGCCGCCACAAAGGCGCACAGCAGCCGCACGGCAGCGCTGTTTTTTCCTAAGGACAGGCAGGGCAGGATCAGCATGAGCGTCAGGATGGCCAGCAGCACCAATTGGAAAAAGCCGCTGCGGGCGTATTCCGCGTAACCGATTTCCCGGATGGCTTCTTCCGACCTGAAAAAGAGATAGCGGAACTGAACGTAAACGAACAGGGCGTAGACCAGCGCTAACATGGCAAGCACGGTGGACAGGATCACGGGGGAAAGGCGGCGCTCCTTGGATCCCTCCGGCGTAAACGGGTTCCCCGTTCCGGCGGACAGAAAGGAAAACAGGCACAGGCCCCCGGCCAGGGTATACAGCAGCCGCAGAAGCAGGTCGCCGTCGATCCGGTCCAGGGAATTGAAGCCGGAGGTCAGCAGAGAAGAAAACATTTGATCCGCGCTGGCGAGCAGACCGGTGGCCAGCAGCACCACCGGCAGCCCCAGAAAAAGCCCCGCGCCCAGGCCCCGGAGCTTTTCGCTTTTCGCGGGCCGGGGAATTTTTTTCAGCGCTTTCAGCGGCAGGGCCCACCGGGTAAAGAAGGCGGGCAGGAAGCGGCGCAGGCCCAGCCGCAGCCCCCGCCCCTCCAGGACGGGCAGGGGATTTAAGCCCGTCAGGGAGAACAGGGAAAGCGCCGTGGTCAGCCATACCACGGGCAGGTTCATCAACCGCATGGCATCGTCAGCGAAGACCGAATAGCATAAGCCCAGCGCCAGGGCGATCACGAGCAGGAGCCAGCCGCCCGCCGCGCTTTTCCCGCGCAGTTTGCCCTTCTTTCGCGCGGCAGCCAGGGAAACGCCCGCCAAAAGCCACTGGGTCAGCGTCAGCCCCACGCCCGGCAAATGGCCGTTTCTTTCCAAAATGCCCGGAAAATGCGCAAAAAAATAACACCCGGCGGCCAGCAAGGCCGAAAACAGGAAAATCCATTCCCTCGCACCCCAGGCAGGGGGAGAGGACGCGGCCGCCACCTCCAGGTCGGGCGTCGCTTCGTTTTCCATACGGGAAACATCATTCTCCATCCTGATCCTCTCCTTCCTCGTACACCAGAATATCACCGGGCTGGCAGCGCAGCACCTTGCAGATTTCGTTCAGCGTGGAAAAGCGCACGGCCTTGGCCTTTCCGTTTTTCAGAATGGAAAGGTTGGCCATGGTGATGCCCACGCGCTGGCTCAATTCCGTCATGCTCATTTTCCGGCGGGCCAGCATCACGTCCAAGTCGATGCGGATCACGGGCAGCCCTCCTTATACGGTCAGATCGTTTTCTTCCTTCATTTCCGTGGCCCGTTTCAGCAGCCGGGAAAGCCCCAGCGCCAGCATGCCCATGGCGGCGCTGGCCGCCGCAGCCAGCGCAAAGACCGCCGTCCAGACGCCGATGCCCAGGCCCAGCAGCAGCCCCAGCGGGATGCCCAGCAGCCATATTGCCGCCGCCCCGATCAGCAGGCGCGCGATGCGGGACAGGCTTCTGTCGTTTTCCGGGCAGAAGGAACGGTCCTGCCCGATGCGGCGGCACACCCGGAAATAATCCGCCATGGCGGCCAGATAAATCAGCCCGATCACCCATAAAAAGACCAGCGCGGGAATGAACAGATAGGCGTATTCCGGCATGAGCTCCCTGTATCGCAGCGCCGCCATGGGCGCGTCCACGAAAAACAGGTATCCGCCGCCCAATACGGCAATGACTCCGGCCAGCATCAGCAGCCGGCTCACCTTGCGATGCTCCATTTTTCTCGCCTCCTTGATCGCCATTATATGCCAATAGATTTCATTTGTCAATAAGAATTTATCGAATTTCGATAAATTTTTATTGAGAAATCCATTTTCGCTTTGCGCGGTCTATAAAATGGGCCTGAATAGAATGTAAACTCTTTTTCAATGGTTGAAAAATCATTACAAATATGTTACAATCTTTTTACACCGGTTGGAAGGCTTTCGATTCCGCCGGGAGGAAGGGAGGCGCACTTCGTTGCGTAAGATGCTTTTGATTTTCGCCGCGGCGCTGCTGCTGATTTCCATGGCGGCCATCGCCGGCGCGGAAACCTATTCTTTCGGGGATATCCGCGCTCAGGTGGAGATACCGTCGGATTATGAAACGGTGCTCACGCCCTATAATTTAAGCTCCAAAACGG
>CACWWM010000157.1 GCA_902764565.1 uncultured Eubacteriales bacterium | reverse complement strand
CCTTTGCCTCATGGAAACGGCGGATAAGCGCGGGAAGCACATGGCTGTGCGTCGGGTGATAATTGTCGTTAGGGCCGTAAAGGTTTGTGGGCATAACACTGATGTAGTCCGTACCGTACTGGCGGTTCAGGTATTCGCAGTATTTCAGCCCTGATATTTTCGCCAGCGCGTAGGCTTCGTTGGTTTTTTCCAGCTCGCTGGTCAGGAGACAGCTTTCCGGCATGGGCTGCGGGGCCATACGGGGATAGATGCAGGAGGAACCAAGGAATTCCAACTTTTTGCAGCCGTTTTTCCAGGCGGCGTGAATCACGTTCATTTCCAGCATCATGTTGTCATACATGAAATCTGCCAGGGCGGATTCGTTGGCGACGATACCGCCCACTTTCGCTGCGGCCAGGAAAACGTAATCGGGCTTTTCCTCTGCAAAAAATTTTTCCACGTCGTCCTGCCGGAGCAAATCCAGTTCTTTGTGGGTACGGGTAACGATATTCTCGTAGCCCTGCCTGCGCAGTTCCCGAACGATGGCGCTGCCCACCATGCCCCGGTGCCCTGCTACGTAGATTTTTGCGTTTTTTTCCATCATGGCATTTTTCCCCCCCATTCGATTACTTCACGACGCCCTTTTCCAGGTATTCCGCCAGGTTGGTTGCGATATGCTCTTCGGCGCGTTCCAAGGCAGCCTTTTTCATATCGTGATCCACCATGATTTTTACAAGCCCTTCAAAGCTGGTTTTGGTGGGGTTCCAGCCCAGCTTTTTCTTCGCTTTGGTGGGATCGCCCCAAAGGTTTACAACATCCGTGGGCCGATAGAAATCCGGGCTGACCTCCACGAGCGTTCTGCCCGTCGCCTTGTCGATGCCCTTTTCATTTATGCCCTCGCCCTGCCATTCCAGCTCGATCCCGGCATAATGGAACGCCAGGGCGGCAAATTCTCGAACGGAATGCTGCACGCCGGTGGCGATCACGAAATCTTCGGGCTTTTTCTGCTGGAGAATGAGCCACATGCACTCCACGTAATCCCTGGCGTAGCCCCAGTCACGCAGGGAGGAAAGATTGCCGAGGTACAGCTTATCCTGCTTTCCCTGGGCGATGCGCGCCGCGGCCAGGGTGATCTTTCTGGTAACGAACGTTTCCCCGCGGCGTTCGGATTCATGATTGAACAGGATGCCGGAGCAGCAGTACATGCCGTAGGCTTCCCGGTACTCTTTCACGATCCAATATCCATACAGCTTCGCCACCGCGTAGGGTGAATAGGGGTGGAAGGGCGTGTCTTCATTCTGCGGCACTTCCTCCACTTTTCCGTATAATTCGGAAGTGGAAGCCTGATAAACGCGGCAGGTATCCGCAAGGCCGCAGATGCGTACCGCTTCCAGCACGCGCAGAACGCCCACCGCGTCCACGTCCGCAGTGAATTCCGGCACGTCGAAGGATACCTGCACATGGCTTTGGGCCGCCAGATTATAAATTTCATCCGGCCTTACGGTGCTGATCACTTTGACCAGGGAAGAGGTATCGCCCAAATCGCTGTAATGGAGGTGGAAACGGGGGGTTCCTTCCAGATGAGCGATGCGCTCGCGGTAATCCACGCTGCTTCTGCGAATGGTTCCGTGAACCTCGTATCCCTTCTCGATCAGAAATTCGGACAGGTAAGACCCGTCCTGCCCGGTGACGCCGGTAATCAATGCTTTTTTCATCCTCGTATCCTCCAGTCTGATTCACTCCGCAGAAGGGGAGCGCCCTTCTTTCAGGTGATTGAATTTTTTATCAGGCGCGCCGTACTGGCCCAGGTGAAGCGTTCCAGGATCCTTTCATGCGCTGCGTCCGTATCGACGGTGTTGTGCAGGATCGATTCTTTTATTTCCGCGTCGCTGTCGCACAGGCTGCCGTACCGGCTTTCTCCAATGATGAAGCTGGGGCCCGGCGCTTTCCACGCCACCACGCGGCACCCGTAATACATGGCTTCCAGAATCGCCATGCCGAAGATTTCCTGCTGATTCAGGTTCACAAACGCGTCGGAAATGCGGTACAGTTCCCACATTTCGCTGTTGGGCACCTGCTCGATGAATTTTACGGGCAGACCCTGTGCAGCTTGCTTCACCGCGTCCAGCAGTTCGCCTTTGCCGATCATCAGCAGCCGATAGGATGAATCGGCGGCGTTCAGCTCCCGGAAAATACGGATCATCCGCAGCGGCTGCTTTTCT
Source organism: uncultured Eubacteriales bacterium (assembly GCA_902764565.1). GTDB lineage: Bacteria > Bacillota > Clostridia > Christensenellales > Aristaeellaceae > RUG563. Next base: position 3,473 of record CACWWM010000157.1, on the reverse strand, counting down.
TCCGTCATCCTGCCGATAAACAGAAGGATTCTCTCTCCGTGCGCATACCCCCATTTTGATTTCAAAGCGTCTGTGTCGGCCTGCTCATATCCTGAGCGCAGCAGGGAAGTATCCAGCCCCACCGGGGCGACCACCGTATTCCTGACGCCCTTCCCGGCCAAGGCCTGAGCAACGGTCGGCGTTTTCACAAAGCAAACGTTCTTTTTGTAAACCCGCGTATTCCTGGCGAACATGAAGTCCATCACCAGACGCTTGGCCGCGCTGGTGCTGTGGCTTTCGATCACGCCGATATAGGGGAACAGCTTCACGCCGTGCTTCCTGCACCACTTGTATACCCCGGGAACGGCCAGCTGGGTGTCCGAAAAATAAATAAGCGCGTCCAGGGCCGCGTCCATCACGGAGCAGTCCCAAATGCCGTTGATGCCCCTGGAAGGGGTAGGAATCCGTTTGAGCGTCGTATTCGGGCATCCGGGAATGGTCAAGTCTTCCCGCTGTGCCGATGCGGGGACGGAGCGGTAAATAATCAGCTCGTCCACCAGCTTGGACAGTTCTTTTGCCAGGCCGATTTCCTGATTGTTATAGAATCCGCTCTTTCCATACTCTGCAACGCAGGTAAGCAGCACTCCGATTCTCATTTTGATTCTCACCCTTCCGCGCTGATACGTCTTTGCCCGGTTTTTGTTCCTTGGTCGGCAAGCACCTGCTGATAGATGCTTTCCAGCGATTCATAATTCGCCTGGGCCGTGTATTTTTCCCGGTAAACGCGCTGCACGCTGCCGCTGATATCGGTCCAGTTTTTTACGGCCTCTGCCAGCGCTTCGGCACTGCCGGGCGCAAACTTCCATCCGGTCACGCCTTCCTCTACCACGGACCCGGCGTTGCCGAGATCGGAGCAGATCACCGGCGTGCCCGAGGAATAGGCTTCCAGGATGGTCATGGGGAAGCCTTCATACCACATGGTGGGCAGAATCAGCGCTTTGCTTCCGGCAATCAGCGCTTTCGCTTCCTCGTTCGCCACAAAACCTTTCATTTCGGCGTTGAGATGATTTTCTTTAATCTGCCCGGCGCACCACGCTTCCATGGGGCCGGTTCCGCAGATGATGAGATGGGGTGCTTCGCTGCCCAGCTTTTTCCAGGCTTCAATCAATACGCTTATGCCTTTGATGGAATCGAGTCTTCCCGCGTAAACGAAATGGGCGCGCTCGCCTTCCCGGCCTTTGCCATCCACGAAGTTCGACTTTACAAAAACGTTTTCAGGCCTGATCTGCTTCAGCTGCAGCAGCTTTGATTTATTAAATTCTGTCAGGGCGATGTACCGGAGCCTGCCGTAAATCCCGGTCATCCGGTGGAGACGCATGGCGATTACGCACATCAACGTCTGCGCCTTCGATCCTCTGTAACAGGCGTGGCGAACGGCGCAGCCCATGCCTTTGGTCAGGCAATCCTCGCAGATTTTTCCGTCCCTGAAAAAAGTGGCGCCCGGGCACAGCAAACGGAAATTATGGATGGTCTGCACCACCGGAACGCCGCTTTTCACCGCCGCGTAATACACCGCGGGCGAAATGAAAAATAGGGTGTTGTGCACGTGTACGATGTCAACGTGCTGCGCTTTGACGATGCGCCGGATATCCTTTGCAGTCCGGGGATTATAAATCGTAAGAAAGGGCAGAAGCAGCTTCTTCAGCCTGCCCATGGACTTTATTTCGTCGTTGCTTCTGGTATACAGAAGGACCTGATGGCCGTTTTCCTCCAGCAGCTTTTTTTCGTTGGCGACCACCGTATCCTCGCCGCCGGGAATCTGGTAATAGTTATGAACGATCAAAACCGTCGGCTTATTGCTCATTCTTTATTTCCCCCGAAGCATCACGCGCCAGATAAACTTGCTGTTCGTAATGAAATAGCGTTTGAACAGCCTTCTGGGCTCCATGATCAGCCGGAACAGCCATTCCAGGTTGGTTTTCTGCATCCATTCGGGGGCCCGTTTCAGGTTTCCGGCATGGAAATTGAATCCGGCGCCCACGCCTACCATCAGGCCGTGAATTTTCCCTTGATGGGCGGCCATCCATTTTTCCTGCTTCGGCGCGCCCAGGCCGATCCACACGAAATCCGCATGGGCTGCGTTGATCTGATTCACGATTTCCTGGTCTTCCTCTTCCGTCATGGGACGGAAAGGCGGGCTGTACATCCCCACGATCTGGATGCCGGGATAATCCCGGTTCAGGCTTTCCCGCAGCAGCTTCAGCGTGTCGTCCGTGCTGCCGAAAAAGAAATGGCGGTAGCCTTTTTCCGCGCTGATTTTAAACACCGCCCCCATGTAGTTGGGGCCTGTGGTGCGCATCATATCCTTGGCTCCGCGCTTGCGGCCCACGGAAGCCAGGGGGCCTCCGTCCGGGGAAGCCAGCACGCCCCCGTTCTGCACGGCCAGGTATTCCGCGTCCTCGCTGGCCATTACGGTGGTATGTACGTTGGTAAAGCATATATAATCGCCGGACATTTCCCGGATGTGATCGACCGTGAACGGCAGAAGCCAATCAATATTGATGGCCGCGACGTTGACACCCAGGATATTCACTGTGGGAATGATGGATTTGTCTACTCCGTGCTGATAACTCATTCCGAATCTCCATCCTTTCGTATTGTCTGTCGTGGCCCGGTTTACAGCGCCCGATAGATTCCGGCCAGGGTGTTTGCGGAAACCTCCCAGTTGTATTTGTCTGCACAGAGGGTCCGGATGCTTTGCCGCATGTTTTCCTTTTCCGCTTCCGGCGCGTCTGTAAACCTGCAGATAGCGTCGGCCAGGGCCTGTTCATCATCAGGATTGTACAGCAGCCCCGTTTTTCCGTTATCCGTTTCTTCCTCAAAGGCCGGGATATTGCTGGCAATCACCGGCTTGTGAAAGGTATACGCCATCAGCAGGGCGCCGCTGCCGTAGATATTGGTGTAGGGGAAAAGGCAGCAGTCCGCGCCGTTGAAGTATTCCGCCATTTTCTCGTCCGGGATCCAATCGTTGTCGAGCTCCACAAAATCGCGCAGACCTAAGGCGTCTATCATTCCTTCATAGTCTGTGTCGTCCAGGTTTTTCCACTGCTTTCCGGCAATGACGATCCGGATTTTTTGCCTGTATTCCTCCGGAATCAGGGACGCTGCTTTCAGCAGGAACGCGATTCCCTTGTATTTGCGGATCAGGCCAAATTGCAGGAATACTGTTTTCTGGTGGGGAACCGTTTCGGCAGAGCCGGAGAAAGAGGCAAATATGCCGTGGGGGACAACGTGAACCTTATCGACGGCCTTCGGCTCAAAACCCAGCAGCGTTTTTTTGCTTTGCTCGTTGTGCACGATGATGGCATCGCACAGCCTGTACCAGTCCCGCAGGGATTCTTCTTCTTTGGAATTGCCGCCGTGTTCATGGGGCAGGATATTATGGGCGGTAAAAACCAGTTTTTTCTTCCTCAGGCGGTGGGCCCATACGACGG
>CACWWM010000156.1 GCA_902764565.1 uncultured Eubacteriales bacterium | reverse complement strand
CCGCAAGCGGGGCATTTATAGTGGCCGGCGGCCTGAGGCATAAGGAAATCCCCCTTTCAAAATGAATCATGGATTGTTTCTATTCAATAAAGCAACGCATAAATAAACGAAGGTAGGAGGTAGAAGGTAGGAGGTAGGAGGTTTTATATAGTCCGAAAACGAGATTTGCCGATGTTCATTTTGTCTATCTAAACCTCCTACTTCCTACCTCCTACTTCATACCTTATTTCTACTCTTTTCCTTCGTACTTCCTGCACAGCGTATATTTGGACACGGCGGTCTGCACCGCTTCGGGGCAGGCGAAGGACAGCAAATCGCGGATATAGGGCGGCAGCACGCGGTTGTATTTTACTTCCAAAATGGTTTCATCGTGATCCAGCACCGGCACGGTGGGCACCTTGGGGTTAAACAAATCGATGCTGTTCAGGCCCGTGCGCACCCGCATATCGAAGGTGATGCGCACTTCCTCGGCCACGTGCACGTAGGCTTCCCGCTCGTAATCCACAAGCACCACGGGATGCAGAAGCCTTGTCCGCATTTCCCGGTACACGTCCCGCAGCAGACCGCTGCGGGTGTTTTCCAGGCCCGCGGGGTCCGCCGCCATGAGCTGTTCGGCCAGATCCCGGGAGATGCGCGCGCTGCGCTTGGAAATCAGGTTGCCCACCTTGGTTTTGCATTCCATGAAAATCACGGCGTCCGACAGGTTATAGATGCGGATGCGGTACTTGTCCCTGTCCTTGACCCCGGCGATTTTATCGTACAGGGCGTCGTCAAACGCCGTGTCAAAGTACAGCGACCGGATGTGATAGCTGCCGCCGTTCTTTTTCGCGTTGGGGTCCAGATTCAGCACGTGCCCCACGGTATGCCGCAGCACTTCCAGTTGGGTGCGGGTGATCTGGAATTTCAGTTCATGCCGCAGAGGGAGCGCCATTGTTTACGCCCCCGCTTCGGTCTGGCACGCCACCAGGGTGGCATCGTACACGCCGTTGATGTCCAGCATATCCGTCACGATGTTCACCCGATGGTCCAGGCGCACTTCCACGGTCATTTCCGCGCCGGAACGGGTGATGGTCTTGGACCGCATGCGGAAGAACTTCGCGCTGCGCTTCAGGGTGTTTTCAATGTCCACCTGGGCTTCCTCGTCGTAGTGCAGCACCAGCAGGTAGGCGTTGGGGCTGCGCAGGCGCAGATAGGAAATGGCCAGCATGATGCCCGAAATGCCCAGCAGCGCCACAATGGCGATGACGTAGGCGTTGCTGCCCACCAGGATGCCCATGGTGATGGCCCAGAACATGTAGGCGGTATCCAGGGGGTCCTTGACGGCGGTGCGGAAACGCACGATGGACAGGGCACCCACCATGCCCATGGACAGCGCCACGTTGCTGCCGATGCACATGACCACAGGGGTGGTGACCAGGCACAGGAGGATCAGCGTGAGCGTAAAGGAGGGGGAATACAGCACGCCGCGGTAGGTCATTTTATACACCACGGCGATGATCGCCCCCGCCGCCAGCGCCACGATCAGCGCCAGCACCACGTTCAGGGGAGTGAAGGTGGAAAGCTGATCGGCGAACCATTCAGAAAAGGAGGTGCCGCTCAGCACGTCGTTGAAGGTCAAATTCCCGTTCATGTTCAAATCCTCCCATGTTTTCCTTCGTTATAGTACACTTTTTTTGCGGTTCCGTCAATTATTTTATGCAGCTTCCGGGTCGGCGGGACGGGGGCCGAAATACTGTTCCATCTGCTGATTGCTCAGCTTGAATTCATCCTGGAACAGGCCCCAGAATTTGTAGGGACGCAGGGTCATGACGTTCTTGAGTCTGTCCACGCGTTGCCGCCAGTAGCGCAGCAGGCCGCTGGCCGACGAGGGCGAGTCCGAATTGATGATGCGGGTATCGGCGTAGCCCGCCCAGCGCTGGAAGTGCATGGGCATTTCCGTTTCGATCTGCGCCACGCATTCGTCCAGCTGCGCGATCATCACTTCGGTGGTGAGGGTCTGGAAAATCTGACCGATGCGGACGAAGAACTTTTCCCGGATCTCGTCGGCCTCCAGCATTTTGCGGAAGATCACGTTGTTGATCTTCTGCTGGCCCATGCCCTGCTCCTTCATGTAGGACCAGGGGCTGTTGAAGCCGGACATGTACAGGCCGTAGTCCGTATCGAACAGGAGGCACTTCCATTTGGCGCCTTCCGTGGGCAGCCTGTAGAACATGATGTTGCCGGGGTCGGAATCGCCGAAGAACATTTTGATGGCGAACCAGTCGATGTAGTTGTCCACGTCGATGTTGTCATAAATGTACTGCAAATCGGCGGCGTTGGTGTTGGGCGACAGGGTTTTGATGTAGTCCCGCATGGCCAGGTATTCCTTGCTGCTGCCCTGCACCACGGTGCTGTTGCCCTTGATGATGGTCATGTTCTCATAGATTTCTTTGTCCTTTTCCAGATCCAGCCCCTCGTGCTGGGCGATGGAAAAGCGGTCCTTGCGCTCGCGCAGATTATAATGGCCCCAGTATTGGCCGTTCAGGTACACGATCACGGGCTTCCAGGCCAGGGTGATCAAATCGGTGTCCAGGTAATTGTCCACCAGCAGCGTTTCCACGCCGTCCGCCACCCGGGTCCACACGCAGTCGTTGCCCGAATTGCGCAGGGTGAAGGATTTGTAGTATTCGTAATCCCGCTGGCCCTCGAACAGGTTCACGTTGAAATACTTTTCCCCCAAAGCGGCCTGGGCCCGCACCTTGAAGGATTTCTGGGGCATATCCAGGGAATACGCGCCCATCAGATCCATTTTGACCCCCTGGGAAATATAGACCTCACCGGTGGTGTGGTCGAAAAACTCCACGTAACCCTGGCGGTCATCCTTGCCGTAATTGCGGTAAACGGGGGTGCGGAAGGGCAGGATCAGGTTGCCCTTTTCATCCTGCTTCTGCACCTCGGTGGCGTCGGGGTTTTTCCGGTTTCGGCTGGAATGGTCCGGCTCCTCGGACAACAGGCCGGTGGTGGGGTTCCACAGCTCCTCCGGATCGCACACCAGGCTGATTACGTCCAGGGTGTGGTACAATTCCATAAAGAAGCTGGCGGTTTCCGTTTCGGAGGGCTGCAGGCCGGGCTGGAACGCCCGGGCGCGGATCACCATGGTGTCCACGATGGGAATGGGGCCGCTGTACACGGTGCTGTTTTCCACCGTGGGGATGGAGCCGTCGGTGGTATAGCGGATGACAGCCCCCGGTTCGGCGGTCAGCGTGATTTCAAGGCTGCCGTAATACAGGCCGCTGGGATGATCGAACACGGGCCGGGCGCTGAACCCGGTAAAGCCCGAGCTGTTTTCCGCCCCGGGCGTTGGCGCGTTATAATAAAAAAAGCCGCCCGCCCCCAAAGTCCTGCCATAAGAAATATCCGTGGGGATTTCCGGCAGATACATCCTGTCCAGGATCGTGCCGCTGGCGTCGGACAGGGTCATCATTTCGCCGCCCGCGTGGGCCAGCTTGAAGGAGGCCCGCAGGCGGCCGGGGTCCTGCCCCGCGCCGGTGTAGCCGTCCAGCATGATGATCTTATATTCCCCGGGGGAAATGGACGCTCCCTGAGGGAACGTCCATTTCCGGGGCCAGTTGATATTGTCGCTCAATCCCCACCCGGATAAATCCCAAATGAGGCTGGAGGAATTATACAGCTCCACATAATCACAGGGGCTTTTATCGTCGAAGGGCTTAATGAGGTTGGCGGAGGACATGACCTCCGAAATGTACACCCCCGTGTGGTTCAGGGCGCGGATGAACTGATCGGCGCGGTTGGCCCCGGCCTGATTGTTGGGCGCGCCGGGGGTGGGCAGGGTGAATACCTCCCAGTCCTCATTCTCGTTCCGGCCGTAGCTCATATCCCGGCCCACGCCGTTCACCACCACCCGGTCCACCAGCTCGCCCACCTGGGTGGACAGCACGATGGTTTCCTGCTCGTTGTTGATGGAGAAATTGGTGTGGGGATAGCGGGTGCTTTCTTCCACCTTGTTTTTGCCCGAGCAGAACACGATGTAGTACCCCCCGGCGGGGATCACGGCGTCCTTGGGGAAGGGCCACTTGGCGGGTTTCGTTTCATCGTCGGACAGGGCGAAATTGCTCAGGCTGATGTCCTTGGCGCCCGCGTTGTACAATTCCACCCAGTCGGAAAATTCGCCGTCCTCGTCCCGCAGGCCGGATTTGGGCGAGGGCACCACTTCGTTGAGCCGCAGGGCTCCCGGGTCCACCACGAAGGCGGCCAGATAATCGTCGTGTCCTTCGATGGTGTTGGGATAGCCGGGGGAATAATCGTAATTCTTTTCCCATTCCCCGTCCGCGTTGCGCATATAGCTTTCGTCGCCGTTCAGGGTGGGGATTTTCACGGTATCGATGGCGACGCCGTTTTCATCGAACAGATACACGGTTTCGCCCAGGGAACTTAGCTTAAATTTCGCATGGAACACGTTCCGGGGATCGTCCCGGTTGGCGTCGTCGCAGAAAACCGTTACCTGCCCGCCGGGGGCCAGATTCACGTCCGGGAACAGGAACACAATGCGGTCCGACCGGTCGGAGAGGCCCACGTTCTTTAAATTGATGGGCGTATCCAGGGTGTTGCGGATCTCCACCCAATCGCCGAACTTGCCCGTTTCGTCGGGATAGGCCGATACGTTGTCCGTCATGACCTCCGAAATCACCAGCCCGGCGTGGGTGGTCATATTGCCGGAGGCGGATACGCTCACCGCTTTCACCACGGGCGTTTTGGGCATGATAATAACAAACAGCGCCAGCAAAAATCCCAGTGCGATCAGCAGCGGCAGGCGCACGTCTTTTCTGTTCGCGCCGCGGCGCCGGCTTCGCCGGTTATTGGCCATAGTTGTGTTCCTCCTTCGGGAAACGCCCCCGCTCGCCCCGGTAAAACCCGTTTGGGAACGGCGGCTTGTTTTAGTATATCATAAAATAGCGTAACAGAAAAGACATATTTTTGGATGCTTCGCCAGAATTCACCTTCCGCTTTTTTATTTCGCCCACGTCATATGCTTCAGCACGTCCAAAAAGGCTTCCTCGTCCGCCTGGGGGGTATACACGGAATAGGCGGCGGATTCGCCGGTGAAATACACGCACTTTGCCCCGCCCTTGGCAGCCAGCACGGCGGGATGATTGAGCACCGTCAGATCGCTCACCAGGGATACGGACAGCTCGCTCCGCAGCAGCAGCGGGGCCGCGCTGGCGGGCCGCACGGCGGTGATCACCAGGCCCTCGTACCGCAGGGTGGCCACCCGCACGTTCTGGCCGTCGTGGGTGGTATTTCCCGCCTGGGCCCGGGTCAAAAGGCTGGGCACCACGGGCATCGGCGCGCCGAACTCGGCGGCCAGGCTTTGGGCGTCGCCGAATCGGGCGGGCTGCATGCGGGTAACGGCTTCCGGTTCGTCCTCCACCACAAAGCTGCCCGCCATGCCGTCCGCGGGGGATTGCAGCATGATCGCGCCCAGATAAATCGCCGCCATTGCCAGCAGGGCGCCGATCACGGCAAAGATCCTTTTCAGGATTCCTTTCCTACGCCCCTTACCTTGCTTTTCCGGCATGCCGTTTTTTGTCCTCCTTATCTTTGGATGCCTGCCGCTTTACCATTCGGAAGCGGCAGGACGCGCCACGGCTGCGCCCGTGCGCTCATCCTTATCCCTTT